>CAMOMM010000131.1 GCA_946619805.1 uncultured Bacillota bacterium
TTTGGGGAGAAAGAGAAGAAAAACAGTCCCCAAAAGTTGAACAGAAAGATGAAGGGGCTGTCCAAAAACCTATTGAAGAAATAGGGTGAGGACAGCCCTTGTTATGGGGTTATGGTTCGTTTGCGTACATATGGTAAATAATAATTGGAAAATAAGGAATAATATATATGCGTTTTTATGAGGTTGATCATATGATGAAAAAAGCTATTATTCTGCTACTATGCATATTAACAGTGATTTTAAACGGCTGCAGCAGCCCTGAAGGACCGGCTAAGGATTACAGTGAATCCTGGCGCGACAGGCTCTTGAAGGTATAAACGTAGTCACTGAGGACTCCCATCTTGTCACAGTTCAATTCAAATACCGGTTTTCTGTCAGGTGTTTCCATGATGTAGCTCTGATTCAGCTTACCGCAGAAGTGAAAATAATACTCTTCGGTCGACTCCAAGCTGTTTCTGATGCCTTCTACGACTTTTGGATCAGCTTCAGCGGTATTAACCTTGTCAAAGTAGTTGGCTTCTTCCGGGGTAGTCCTAAGAATTTTAACTATGTTGATTATGCCAAAGGTGGCAGCGACAGCACCTACTATTGCGAATAAGACACCCATGCCCGGATTATTGGTTTCATCAATGAACTTGTCAGGCATGATGATAGGCAGCAGATTGAATACCACAAAGCCCAGACCTACTAAGGTAAGACCGACGAAGAACAGGGAACCTTCGATTTTCTTCAGGATATTTACAAATTTCATCCTAAGTGAATAGTCCTCCTATATTTTATTTTATAACTAAAAAAAGGCACAAACAATGTGTGGTAATATTCTTGGATTAAGTAATGACTCTGATGTTAGAATTAATTGTAAGGATAAGCTGATAACATATGAAAGATAATAACGAGAGAAACAGAATTGCATGCAGAAAAGACTGGAAAAACCTGTCAATGCCAGAACAGTGTGAGACCTTTTTGAAACAATAATTTTTTTAATGTTTTCTTAAGGGTTTTGACGGTTTTGTTAAGAATGATTTGCGTATAATAATGATGGAGGTAAAAGTATGAAGACAGGAAAGAGTAAAGTGTTAAAAGCGGCTATATGCATACTGGGTATTTTCCTGGCTTTCAATGTATTCTGGTATGTATGGCGTAACGCGAAATATGGTTCATACATCAAGGGTATGAAAGAGAGTGAAATTCCGGACAGGATCGTACCAAGATATTACTATGTTGATGATGAAGGTTATGATTACAGTGTTAAATATCCTGACTATCTTTCCTTTACCGGTAACATGAGTGTTGGATTGCCTTCAGCTGACGGTAACCCGTTTACCGATTTTCTGATCATCTGGCCGAAATTAGACGGTAGATATGAATATGGTGTCTCCCTTACCGTAGAGGGGACCAATTATCAGATCATGATCAATGATGACGGCAGTGCCATAGATTCAAAGTTCAGTGGAATTGTTGCTTCATGTAAGGAAACCATAGACATTTTGTTACTTAAAGGTGATAAAATGTGGCATTTAGAATAATAGTAAAAACAGAATACCAAGTAATAAACGGTATTCTGTTTTTTTATGTCATTAATCCCAGACATTACTGAACTTATCCTGAATTACCTGCAGGTCATTACGGTTGTTCAGCTTTATCTGTGTTTCTTCTGAAAGAATGACTTCGTCAGTAATGATGCCATCGATCTGACTGTTAAGGAAACGGTACATGCCTTCAGGAGTATTGACAGTCCAGACCATGGCTTTTTTATTGGCATTGTGTATCAGGTTTATTCTGGTATCGGTAGCGATCTCTTCTTCCATTATCAGCATGTCACAATTTAGTCTGGTGATGTCTCCTAAGCCGATGAAGAAGAGGGTACCGGTATCAAATTCCGGGTAATTGGTTTCAATGTAATTGATGATGTCGTAGTTAAGAGAAATGAAGGCGACATCCTTTTCACACTTCTTTTCTCTGATGATCTTTATCAGATCATCGGCTGTTCTCTGGTCAGCACTTTCACCTTTCAGTTCAATGAACAGTATTTCCCTGCTCTTGATGATATCCAGCATTTCTTCAAAGGTTGCCACTTTTAGAAGCTTACCGTTACCGGTAGTATCCTGTATTCTTAATTCCATGACTTCAGCCAGTGTCATTTCGCTCGGGGTCTTGTCAACACCGGTCAGACGCTTGAAGGTGGTGTCATGGTTAATGATGTAGTAACCATCCTTGGTACGCTGGACATCTATTTCACTGCCATAGCAGTTATGTTCAATGGCTGCCTGTAATCCTTCCAAGGAGTTTTCAGAAGCCATGGTGCCTCCGGCTCTGTGGGCAATGATGTTTACAGGTGCTTTACGGTCAAGGAAGGTGTTATGGAAAATGGCGAAAAAGCCGGATACGCCAATAAGCAGAATGAATACGGCAATTATCTGCAGAACCTTCCGGGAATAGCGTGATTTCCTTGGACGTTCAGGAAACTGTAGTAACGGTCCTGTTGTGTATTCCTTATAGAGCTTTGTAAGCTTAAGCATCAGATAGGCACCGGTAAGCAGGGAAGTTATTGAAAGCAGATAACTGCCCATTAATACCGTTAACAGACACCGGAAACGGTACATGACAACCTTGACATCGGTTTCACTGAGGGTTCCTTTCAGAATCCGGTTATGATCTATTTTATAGTTTATCGGTAATTCAGCGGCGGCTTTGGTAAGCCGGTTTTCCGGTAAGGCGCGGAAGATGATGGCAACCGCAATGGTGATCAGAATGATGACAGCCATGTCCTTAAGCATGGTCTTTATGAAGGCACCGCGGTTTTTATGAATGAGGGCCTTTGAAGTTTTCAGGGCTTCCTGCGGGCTTTGCTTATCAAGCAGGATGGCATGAATGCAGAAGATGTAACGGAAACCCATGACAAAGAGGGCCAGTATGACGATGAAATAGATGGCAGCATATAAAGGTGTCTTTAATACGACTTCCATGATGAAGTTAGGAATGTATAAAGTTCTGGTGAGACTGATGGAAAAACCGATACCGCATAATGGTACCGCAATGAATATGAACAGTATGATAAAGATACCGGCCGGGTTTTTAAATGAAGGTATGGCTTTAAGACTTTTCCATACCTCATCTCTGACCCTGGCCTTATTACCGTCAATGATGTCGCCGGTTAAAAGAATCTGGGCAAAGATCTCCATGATGATGAAGATTATTACTAATACAATTCCAAGTAAAAGAAAAACCGGAAAACGCCAGCTGAGAATGAAATCTGTTAAATTGGCGCTGGTGAAGGCAGATCCAGATGAATCGATTACTAAGCCGATAAGCTCCTTGACAATAGAGACAGGGATGGACATGGCAATGGCGGCAATGATCTGGAAACTCCACATTTCCGGTAATGACTGAACTGTAAGTTTTTTAAAACTGATCTTTTCTGTGTTATTCATGCTTAAATACTAAATTCCTGAATGCTCTAATTCTTTTTCAGTTCTATTCTAACACAGAGGCAACATCATTAATAAAGATGATTTTGATTATATGAAAAAGATGCCATGAATAAGCGGGTATATTTCAGAGGCTTAGGAAAGACTTATTCTTGTAATAATCTGTCACAAACTAATGATTATTTCATTTTTGTGACACTTAATTCAATAGATAATCAGTAGGAGTGATAGTTTCAAATCACCCCCGCCCAGCTGGAACCTGCCTGTCTTCTTCTCCATCCATACCGTCAGCAGCAATAACGGAACTGTAATGAGAAGGGAACAACCAATGTTGGTGAGCATTATTATAAAGCTTTGATTGACGATCAGATCATAGCCGATTTTGAATACGACCATACTCAGGACAGCCTGATCAGGAATGATGTGCTGCCTGTAGTCAAAGATCGCTATCATCAGCAAATGTATCAGTAAAATGATAATGTCTATTCTCATATAATATCCTGCCTTTCAAAGACGCATTATTATAGAGTTGATCCTGTATAAATGGTAAAATTGTTTTAGAAGAAATCTGGATTTGTAAGCGTAAAAATGAAGTAGTACTTAGCGCAGAAGGAGCTGATGGCAGATGCTGATGACGATACTTTCCATCATGGTTAATATCATGTATTTTGTTGTTCTCAATTTGAATATCTATACGGACCGCGCAATCATGCCGAATGGAGAGGTGCGCGAATGGCATCGCAGCCCGATAACAAGACTAAGTATTGCTGATCAGTCATTCCTGA
>CAMOMM010000132.1 GCA_946619805.1 uncultured Bacillota bacterium
GCGAAGGCTATATCTCTACCGGCTCCCTGTACCTCATCAGCTTCTTCTTCCTGCACTGCAGGTTCTTCTTCTGTATATGTTTCTTCAGGCTGAACATCGAAGTGAGGTTCTTCAACCGGTTCTTCGATTTCAGGTTCTTCTTCGCTTTCCGCAAAGTGTACTTCTTCAAATTCAGGTTCTTCAGCAACCTCTACTTCTTTAGGTGCTTCCTCAGCCTGTTCTTCTGCAGGCTGCTCAGGTTCACCGACTACCAGCTCCCGGTAATCTTCCCGTTCCGGCAGATCGTTCAAATCGATCTCATCGAGAATGTCGGCACCTTTATCAGCGACCTCAGCAGGTCTGAATTCGATGGTGTCACCCAGCTGCGGCTGTTCACCAAGATCAGCTACATCTACCGCAACCTCAGGGGCATATGGTGTTAACAGGTCTTCATTGTCAACCTTTTCACTGACTTCTTCGGCTTCCTGAACAGCTGTTTCCTGCCGGGCCGGTTCTTCTACATGTATTTCAGGCATTTCCTCATTTTCCCCCTGTTGGGCATCAGCGGTTTCTTCATTCTGGATATCAGGCATAACAACAACATTTTCATCTTCCTTAACTGAATTGAATTCAGGAATGACTGCCGGATTGTCTTCCGGCATTGTCGGCATCACAAAAGAGTCCAGCAGTTCTTCCAGAGTCGGAATGTCTTCAACAGGATTACCTTCATTGGTAAAAGTGCCGAAATGCTCATCTAAGCTCTTTAAGAACTCTTCCTGTTCCTGCAGCATTTTCTCATAGTCATCAGAGATGCTCTTGGAATCATCTCTGTATGAGGAGCTGAATCCCTTCTTTCTGAATTCTCCCGTGTTGTCGTCGAAGATTGAACCGTTCTGTTCACCTTCGGAACTCTCACTGTTTTCCGAGAGTTCATCGTGCAGGTCCGTAAACCCGTCCATATTGTTTCTGTTATCCATAATATCCTCCTGATCGATCCTGCCTCGCTTATCTTAAGCTCTGCCCGAATACTTTCCGTCTATTGTTGATACAAGTACCATTTCATCCTGTTCAATGAACAGAGGTACCTTTATCTGCCAGCCTGTCTCCAGTACGGCATTCTTTGATGCACTTGTAGCAGTGTCACCCTTGACAGCCTGTTCGGCTTCAACTACCTGCAGGGCTACCTTATCCGGCAGCTGAATGCCCAGGATCTCACCCTCGTAGCTGGTAATGCTGACATTGTCATTCGGTTTCAGGAAATTCATTTCCCATTCCAGTCGGCTCTTAGGAATCTCGATCTGATCATATGTTGTAGTATCCATGAATACCAGTTCATCGCCGGCATCATAAAGATACTGCATTTCTCTCTTGTCAACCAGGGCCTGTTCGACCTTGTCACCGCCGGTGAAGACTACGTCCTTGATCGTTCCGGTTCTCATGTCCTTGGCATGAGCCTTGACAACCATCTGTCTCATGGCAGTCTTATTCAGTGAAGTACTTAACACCAGGTATAAGTTGCCTTCGTAGATAAATGAGGTTCCCGGTTTCAGGTCATTAACAATAATCATAGTAGTCATCCTTTCTTCATACCACAAAAAACAATCATCGGCATGATTCCTAGAATATTATATCACTGACAAATATATAAAAACAACTTTAATTATTTTGGCCCGGATTCCCGGAAGTTCCCTAAATACTGCGTTTTTCCCGATTTCAGTGATTCCGGCAGAATCACAGAGATGACTTGTACATGTTCGATTGTTTTATTTCACCGCAAAAACCCTCTGCCATTGGCAGAAGGTTTTGGATTCAGGAAAGATATGGCTGACTCACTGATAGTCAGTTACCAGATCATCGAAATCGTCATACCACAGACAGCGCTGACGGTAAGCACCGTTGCCGCTGATGGTTATGGTACAGATCAGATCATCATACTCAAAGCTGATGGAATAACCGTCCAGGTAAAGAGTTTCATTTCTTTCCCGGTAACTTCGGTACTTTTTCCTGACACGGTTAACAGCCAGAACTTCCAGCCAGTTTACCTCTCGGAAAGACTCGCGGTTTTCTTCAAAGTCATGATACCTTCTGACTTCAGCCAATATGCCCGAAGACAGCAACAGACACACTGCCAGTATCCCCAGCAGATACATTGAAACAAAACCCTTATTCTTCATAAAAGTAACCTATCGGATAACGGTGCCACTGCTGTTCCCTTTGGAAGGAAAACCAGATGATCATGTCCTCCACTTCAAATACCACCTCAGAAATCCCGTGAATGAAATCTTCGCTTCCCGGCTGGGAAAGCAGTTTGTCATTGACGATGTGCAGGATGAAAGTGTCATTGTTCTTGCGGTAAAGAATGCTGTCATAGTTTACCTCCAGGACGTCATGCAGCGCCAGTTCCAGCTGCAGCTGATAGATGCCAATCTCATCCTGATAAAAGGTCCTGGTCCGTATTCTTACAGAAGAAAGAGTTTTCAGGATGGGAACCGTAATTCCGCTTAAAAAGCAGATCACGGAAAGCGCCAGCATCAGTTCAACAAGGGTGTATCCTCGATCAGAGGTAATGGTTCCTCCGTTTCTACCGGTTTTTCGGGATAATAGATCCGATTACCGGATGGATCATTCCAGATGTCAGAGATTTCCTGTTCCCTGAAGTCATAACTGAAATTATACTTCAGCGAGACCATCAGCATCGTCAGGGAAACCAGTATCATCACGATGAACATGCCTATCAGGGTATCCAGAAAGACAAAGCCCTTATTCCCTGACATAGATCCTCCCGGTACCTAAGGATATGATGATGGGCACATCATTGATGTAGACGGTGTCCCGTTGGCGGACATTACCCTTGCGGTTAAAGCCGGTGTACTCATTCTCCACTCTTTCGCAGTTCACTACGGCATGATACTGATCCATTACGATCTCATTGATCCGGCTGGCGGTATCCTGTTTTACGGTTATCGGTCTGATCCTGCCAGCTGTCATGGTCATTAAGATGGCCATTACGCTGACACACAGCAGACACTCAATGGCCGTAAAGCCCCTATTCACCGAAAGCCTCCCCGTCAATGATGGAAATACGGGTCCCGTCAGGACAATAACACTGATTCTCGGTAATATAACCTCCATCCACCAGTTCAGACACATCACCCGGCTTTTCCCCGTTTTCCAAATCATATAACAGGATTTGGCCGTTGATCAGTTCCGTCAGAGCCTGACAGCCGACCTGTCCGATCACCTGTTTCTTCTGAGAGATGTTGGGAACGGTAACCAGTACGATCAGTGAAATTACCGTCAGTACCAGTATCATTTCCAGTATGGTAAAACCCCTGTTCATAATCTCCCTCCCTTCTAAAACTGCTGCAGCATTTCCAGCGGCAGTAACAGCACCTGATAGGCCATGATCACCGTTATGGCGACAAAAGCGTAACAGATCACCTGAAATATCACGGATATCTTTCTTATCTGCAGATTCACTCCTGTTTCCACGACGGCAATGTAATCTTCCAAAGCCCCGGGAAAGTCATCACTCTTAAGTCCCAGCAGGCACAGTGAGTGGAATCGGTCGTCAAAGTATTCCATGTCCAGCCTCTTTTCAAAGTCCTCACCTGCCAGCAGGGTTTCATCAAAATGATGAGCCAGCAGTCTGACCAGGACATCATCGTTCTGATAACGTAAGATTCTCAGGGAATCAATGATGCTGACACCCTGCTTTAAAAGAATGCTGAGTTTACGGGCCAGTCGGCAGGTAACGAATGTCTTCAGCCAGCCATCAAGGTTATGGCGGTGCAGAAACACCCACAGGTATTCCTGTCTTCTTCGAATGACAACGTAGCCTGCGAATAACCCCAGTAACAAAGCCGATATCAGAAAGACATTCTTTATCCCGTTGATGATCCTAAAGCCCAGCACAATGCTGCTTATCTGATTACTGTTAATGTCCAGTGATTTCAGCATGGAAGGCAACACAACATCAGTAAACAGAAACAATACAGCCATGCTGGAAATCACCAATACTATCTGATAGGAAACCGAGGAAGAAAAACGCTTCATGGTTTCCCTTTCCTCTTTGATTTCCCGCTGCAGGGTGCCGATGCTCTGGGATAAGGGCAGATAACCGATGTAGAATCTCAGCCTTTTTTCTAGGGCAGAATCACCTAACAGCTGCTTTAAGGGCATCCGGTTTTCCAGCGCGTCACAGATGAGACCAA
>CAMOMM010000133.1 GCA_946619805.1 uncultured Bacillota bacterium
CAGATCAGTTACAACTACAACATGATTGCAATCGTTGACCGCCGTCCGACACAGCTGGGCTTACTGGATGCCTTGGATGCCTACATTGCCTTTGCTCAGGCAGTCATCAGAGCCCGCTCACACTTTGAATTCAACAAACGCATTGACCGCTGCCATATCCTGGAAGGTCTGATCAAGGCCGTAAGCGTTCTCGATGAGGTCATCGCCATCATCAGAGGCTCAAAGGACAAGGCCGATTCCAAGAAGAAGCTGATTGCCCGCTTCGGCTTTACGGAAGTACAGGCTGAAGCCATCGTCAATCTGCGTCTGTACCGCTTGAGCAATACCGACATCTTCGAACTGAAGGATGAATTTGCCAGACTGGTGGGAGAGCTGAAGGAGTTAAAGGAGATCATCGAAAATGATTCCAAGCTCAATCAGGTCTTATGCAAAGAGCTTAAGGAAGTGGCTGACAAATATGGTTTTGAAAGAAGAAGCCTGATTGAAGACAAGGTCGCCGACATTGTCATTGACAAGGCAGCCATGATCGCCAATGAGCACATCGTCTTCACACTGTCCCGTGATGGCTACATCAAGAGAGTATCGATGCGTTCATTCTCTTCCAACGATTCCATTACCGGACTTAAGGATCAGGATGAACTGATAGGCTTCTCTGAAGCGGATACCCTTGATACCTTGCTGGCCTTCACCGAAAGCGGGGAGTATGTTTCCATCCCGCTGTATACATTGGCGGAATACAAGTGGAAGGACATCGGTGATCATATCTCCCGCTATGTCAGGGTCAACAATGCCGAGAAGTTTGTGGGAGCCTGTCTGGTCAAGGATTTCAACACCTATGCCTGGATCATTTCCGTTTCCCGCAACGGCATGGTAAAGAAGACCATGCTGCCGGCCTGGCAGCTGCAGAGAACTACCAAGAGTTCCACCGGCATGAAGCTGGTTGATGACGACAGGGTAGTTACCGTTCTGGTCGGATATGAAAATGATGACATCACCTTTGTTACAAAAGAGGGATTCATTTCCCGCTATCCGATCTCCGAGATACCGCAGACAGCTACCAGAGCCAAGGGTGTAAAAAGCGTCAAGCTGGCTGAAGGAGACTGTGTTTCCGATGCCGCCATCATAAATGAATATGTCAGTGAAGCGGTCTATCTGACCGAAAAATCCGGTGCCAAGCGCATCAAGACCGCTGACATTGATGTTACCAGAAGAGCCACCAAGGGCATTCTGGTCGCCAAGAAGAACAAGACCAATCCGCATGCCGTCAGATATGTTATCACTGCCGCACTCAATGACAGTTTGAATTTAATCAGTACAGAGGGTATGATGGATTTAAGAAGCAAGGACGTTTCCCTGATGTCCAAGGATGCCAGATTCTCCAACCCGGTAACCGGTAAAGCCTGGTATCACATTCGGGGCATTCCGGAAGTCAGGATAATTGACATTCCGGAAGGGGTAACGGAAAAGAGTTTTGAAGAACTGACTCTGGAGGTATAAAGATGAAGTTTATGGGAAAATTACTCATTCTTTTACTGGTAATGGCCTTAACAGGGCTGGCCACTTTCGGCATAACTACCTGGTATTACCGCATACCGGTACTTAAGGATGCCTCACTGCAGCTGTATGGCAGCATTGCCGCCGCCGTACTGGCACTTCTGGTAGGACTGTTACTGACAGTTTCAAAGAAGAAAAAGAAAACAGCCGTAAAGGCTGATGAAACGGCTGTCAAGGCAGAAAAGAAGATCGAGACTGCCAGAGTCATCACTGCCAAACCGGAAGAAAACGGCATTACGGTTGATGAGATCCCGACGCAGCCTGATCTGCCGGAAATGCCGGCTTACGAAGAACCGGACATTGACCTGTTCAATACTTCAATGGCCATGCCGGTGATCACACCGGAACAGGAAGCCGCCGAAGCCCGGAAAGCAGGCGTTGAACCTGACCTGCAGCCTATGGACGGTAACGGTGAATTAGACAATGTTTCACTGGTCAACTATGAGGATGGACCTGAAGAAGTGAAGAAGCCTTTCATCGATGATACCACCCGGGTCATCAACATGGCTTCATTAAGGGATTATCTCAATAAGACCGAAAAGGAAAACGGCGAAGATAAGACCACTGTTTCCAAGGCAGCGGTTTCCCCGATCCAGACAGTCGTCTCACCGTTTGGCCCGAGAAAGACCAAGACTGAAGAAGAAATAATCGAGGCATTGCAGCAGGAAACTGAACAGCCTGCTGAGGAAACAAGTCAGCAGCCGAGTGACACTGCCGGAAATACCGTTGAAGAAGTCGTAACGGAAATACCGTTTGAGGAAGAAAGCGGTTCTGATCATCCTTATTTTGACACCGTACAGCCGGAAGAACCTGAATATGAAGAAGTACCGGCTGAACAACAGCAGCCTGTCAGGGAACCTTTACCGGAAGAAATAAAGACAGAAGAACCTGCTGAAGAAGTTAAACAGGAACAACAGCCTGAATGGACCCCAACTGAGCGGGTCATCACTGAAGAGGAAAAGGAACCGGAAAGACAGCTGCAGCCTGAAGAAGAGGACAAGCTGGATAATACCCTGACCAAGACCCGGGAACAGTTCATCACCAGAAGCAACATCTCCTACATTGATGAAACCGGCAAGCCGCAGTTCCGCGTGACCCAGGAGATCAAGAAGGTTGAAGTTTCCGATGAGGAATTAGGCATCGGCAAGGATTTTGAAGGATTTGATGTCAGAGCGGAGAGAAATGAGAAGATAAATCATATTCTCAACACCATCATCACCATCCTGGCGATCCGGCTGGCCATGATCGTTATTTATTATTTCTATACCAAGTTTTTCGGATAAATGAGCATTTTGAGAAAGTGTAAGGGCTGTGGAGCCGTATTACAGAATACTGATAGTCAGGCACTGGGATATGTGCCTGATTTGACTATGGAGTACTGCCAGAGATGTTTCCGACTGACTCATTATGACCGTCAGCAGGATTACATTGACCTGACTGTCACCCAGGATCTTTCACTTTTGGAAGATCTGAAGGGCATCTTTGTCTGGATCGTTGACGTCATCGATCTGGAAACCTCCTTACTGTCAGTGATACCGCAGTTTCTGAAAACCAGACGCTTCATCATGGTCGTCAACAAGTGCGACCTGTTACCGGCAACGGTAAAGGAGAACAAGATCAGAAAGTACATCGGATTACGTCTTAAGGAGCTGGGATTGCAGAGTGAAGCAGTAATCATCAGGGGCAGGGAATCATCCTTCCGCGATAAAATGATTGAAATCATCAGAAACAGCGATGAGGAGTTCATCTTCATGGGTATCGCCAATGTCGGCAAAAGCACCGTCATCAATGATCTGCTGAATCAGCAGCTGCTTACGGTCAACCGTAACCCAAGTACCACACTGGCACTCAACCGCATTGAAACTGAATATGGCACTCTGATCGACAGTGTCGGTCTGGTAGCAAAGGAATCAATTCAGGCATATCTTGCCAGCAATACTCTCAAGCAGGTCGTACCATATGCCCCGATCAATCCATTGATCTACCAGTTAAGAAGCTCACAGAGCATCGCAATCGGTGGACTGGCCAGGATCGATCTGCTGGATTGCGGGGGATTGACCTGTGTGGTATACTGTTCCAATCTGCTGACGGTAAACCGTGGCAAGCAGGTAAACCGGGATCAGCTGTGGAAGCGCCATTATGGCCGTGAACTGTCACCGGTGGTAAAAGGTGCTGGCGGTCTTGGGCAGATGAAGAAGACAACATTTGAATACCGCGAAGGCAAACTGGATATCTGCATTGCCGGACTTGGCTGGATATGCGTATCCGGAAAGTTCAGCAGGATCGATGTTTACAGTGCACCGCAGATTGGTGTACATGAAAGAAAGGTGTTGATATAACATGTTGAATAAAGCACAGAAACAGTACCTGAAGGGACTGGCAAATACTCTTAAGCCACTGGTACAGATCGGCAAGAACGGACTGAATGAAAACATCATCATGTCCGTTGATGAGATCCTGACGGCTCATGAGATCGTCAAGATCACCATTTTGAATACCTGTGAGACTTCCAGCAATGAGTTGGCCCTCGACATTGCCGGGGCAACCGGGGCTGAGATCGTCTCTCAGTTAGGCCGCAAGATCGTCTTATACCGCAAGAATCCGAAGAAAACGTCCATTGAACTGCCAAGA
>CAMOMM010000134.1 GCA_946619805.1 uncultured Bacillota bacterium
TTGATATTGTTATTCATTCTTTCCACCTGAAACAGCGTCATACAGCTCAAGATAAGCTCTGCACATGTTTTCATCAGAATACTTCAGAGCTTCATCCTCAGGTACATGACGGATCTTTAGTTCTTTTATGGCCTTTAACAGACCTTGCCGGTCGTTGGTTTCGGTAACCAGACCGGTTTTTTCATTGATGACTTCAATGCTTCCGCCGGTATTGTAGGTAATTACCGGGGTACCGCAGGCCATGGCCTCAAGGTTGGTAGTCGGGAAGTTGTCTTCCAGAGTCGGATTGATCAGAGCATAGGCCATGCTGTAAAGACCGGCCAGCTGTTCAATGTTTTCCGTCCTCTTAATGCCTATGATCCTTGGATCAAGTTCCTTGATCTGCTTGTCATTAAGTCCGACTGCCACGATCTGATACTCATCGTCCAGGATACCTGCCAGTTCAGAGAGGTCATCAAGACCCTTTCTTCTCTCCCAGATCGAGGCAACGCCTAAGACGATCTTCTTATCCTGCGGGATGCCGAATGCTTCATAAAGACCGGCGTCTTCCGTTTTGCGGAAACTGCTGATGTCGATGCCGTTATTAATGCAATGGCATTCATAGTCTTTCAGGAAAGACTGGCTGATTAAACCCTTGAGCCATTCGGAAGGTGTTACCAGTGTCATATTCCTGACACCGTTAAACAGTTTCTTCTTCTTCCGGTATTCCTTTGCGGAAGCATCTATTACCCATGACTGCGGATAGTCTTTCTTGCGCGGACAGTTACTGCAGCCCGTCTGCCACTTATCGCAGGCCGGATAATCAAAATAGGCACAGTGACCGGTAAAAGCCCAGCAGTCATGCATGGTCCATACTACCGGATAGTCGTGTTTCTTGAGATATTCAAACAGCATGGTCTTATTCAGATAATACCCGTGAACATTATGGATCTGAATGACATCAGGCTGTATTCTTTCAATTTCTTCAATAAGCTGTCTGGTTGCCGCCCTGCTTGATTCAGCATGTACGCCAAAAAGCCTGGTGCTTAGACCACTCAGGCAGATTTCAAATGTGTTGCCGATACGGGTGCAGGTTTCATCAAACGGCAGACCTCGGCCATAGAAGGTACGTACTTCATAGCCGTTATTTCTGGCAGCGTTACTGATGGAACGGGCTATTCGCCCTGTGCTACCGTAACAGACAGAATTGATCTGTACGAGCTTTTTCAATTCTATTACCCCTTTACTTCTTTCTCCAGACCATTTTATTGACGATCTCAGTGTAGGACTGGATGATCTTGACTACCTTGACAGAGACATTCTCATCCAGATAGTCAGGAACAGGAATGCCATGATCACCGTTACGGTTCATTTCCACGGCAGTATCCACAGCCTGTAACAGGCTTTCGGTTCTGATGCCTGCAATCACAAAACAGGCTTTATCAAGTGCTTCCGGTCTTTCAGTACTTGTTCTGATGCATACAGCCGGGAAAGGTTTCCCCACTGATGTAAAGAAGCTTGACTCTTCAGGTAAGGTACCTGAGTCACTGACAACCGCAAAAGCATTCATCTGCAGACAGTTATAGTCGATAAAACCCAGAGGTTCATGCTGAATTACTCTCTCATCCAGTTTGAATCCGCTCTTTTCCAGTTTCTTGCGGCTTCTTGGATGACATGAGTAAAGAACAGGCATGTCATATTTCTCAGCCATTCTGTTAATGGCGGTAAACAGTGAGGTAAAGTTCTCATCGGTATCGATGTTTTCCTCTCTGTGTGCTGATAACAGGATATACCTGCCCTTTTCAAGTCCGAGTCTTTCATGAATGTCAGACTTTTCGATTCTGGCCAGTGAGCCATGAAGGACTTCAGCCATTGGCGAACCGGTAACGAAGGTTCTCTCTTTAGGGAATCCGCATTCAATCAGATAACGGCGGGCATGTTCGGAATAAGGAAGATTGACATCAGCGATGATGTCGACGATCCTTCTGTTGGTTTCCTCAGGCAGGCATTCGTCCTTGCATCTGTTTCCTGCTTCCATGTGGAATACCGGAATATGGAGTCTCTTGGCGCCGATTACAGCCAGACAGCTGTTGGTATCGCCAAGTACCAGTACAGCTTCCGGTGAAGTTTCCACCATCAGCTGATATGATCTGGCAATGATGTTGCCTACGGTTTCACCGAGATCCTTGCCTACGGCATCCAGATAAAAATCAGGTTCACCTAATTCCAGATCCTTAAAGAATACACCGTTGAGGTTGTAATCGTAGTTCTGGCCGGTATGGACCAGCAGAGTATCAAAATACTGACGGCATTTTCTGATTACTGCCGAAAGTCTGATGATTTCCGGTCTGGTACCGACAATGATCATCAGTTTCAGTTTTCCGTTATTCTCAAATCCTGTTTTCTTCACGGTTCAGTCCTCCTTGACTTTCAGATAAAAGGTATCCGGGTGCTTTGGATCAAACAGTTCATTAGCCCACATCAGAGTAACCAGATTTTCTGTTTCTGACAGGTTTATGATGTTATGGGTATATCCCGGCAGCATGTATACAGCCTTCAGGTGATCCCCATCCACTTCGAATTCAATCACTTCATCGGTATCGATCTTTCTTTCCTGGATCAGTGCCCTTCCGGAAACGACCATGAACATTTCCCACTTGGTGTTGTGCCAGTGCTGTCCCTTGGTAATGCCCGGTTTGGAAACATTGACTGAAAACTGTCCGCAGTTAAGTGTCTTTACCATTTCGGTAAAGCTTCCTCTTTCATCAACATTACTGTTGAAGTCAAGGACCATCTTTTCCACCGGCAGATAGGAAAGATATGTCGAATAGAGCTTCTTGGCAAAGGATCCTTCCGGTATTTCCGGCATGATCAGAGTCTTTCTCTGCCGTTCAAACTGATACAGCAGATCGGTTATTTCTCCCAGAGTAACTTTATGGGTTACCGGAACATAACAGTATTTTCCCTCATCACTATTGACAGGATCCAGACCGTCATAGTCACAGTGATGCTCCTTTCCTTCCAGAGCATCAAGCATTTCCTCTACCAGATCATCAATGTACAGTAATTCAAGCATGGTGTTTCTGTCATTGACGGTAATCGGCAGATCATTGGCAATGTTATTGCAGAAGGTAGCTACGGCACTGTTGTAGTTAGGTCTGCACCACTTGCCGAAAAGATTAGGGAAACGGTAAACCAGCACCCTGGCCCCGGTCTTTTGGCCATACCGGAAGAACAGTTCCTCCCCGGCCAGCTTGCTGCGTCCGTAGTCGCTTTCCCCATATCGTCCGATCAGGGTAGCCTGAATCGAACTTGATAACAATACCGGACAGGTATTCCCGTATTTCTGCAGAGTGTCCAGCAGAGTACCGGCAAACCCGAAGTTACCCTTCATGAATTCTGAAGTATCCTTCGGCCTGTTTACCCCGGCCAGATTAAAGACAAAATCGCACTGCGAACAGTATTCTTCCAGCTGTTCAGTGGTTGAGTCAAGATCATACTCAAAAATATCCTCAACCGAAATGTTTCTGGTGCGGTTCTTGCCCTCTGCGATGTTCTTCAGGTTCTCCGTAAGATTCTTTCCTACAAAACCCTTTGCTCCGGTAATCAGTATCTTCATTTATTTAATTCCCAGTAATTCCATCTGTTCCTTTACATAGTCAGTAGTCTTGATCTTGGCAATGGTGCCTTCAACATCAAGTCTGTTGGTGTTATGGCTGGTATAGGCTTCATCAGCCATGGTCTGAACCTTTCCGTTCACAAAGAACTTGTCATAGTTCAGGTCTCTGTTATCAGCGGCAACACGGAAATATCTTCCCATGTCTTCGCTTCTTAAGCGTTCCTCACGGGTCATTAATGTTTCATAGAGCTTTTCGCCATGTCTGGTACCGATGATCCTGGTTCCGGTATCACCGAATACTGTCTGTACAGCCTTGGCAAGAGTTCCGATCGTGGAAGCATCAGCCTTCTGGATAAACAGATCACCCGGATTGGCATGTTCAAAGGCAAACTGAACCAGATCAACAGCTTCATCAAGGTTCATTAAGAATCTGGTCATATCCGGATCAGTAATGGTGATAGGTTCACCGGACTTGATCTGATCAATGAACAGAGGAATGACTGAACCTCTTGAACACATGACATTGCCGTATCTGGTACAGCAGATGACGGTATTGCCCTGTTCAGCTGCCACTCTGGCATTG
>CAMOMM010000135.1 GCA_946619805.1 uncultured Bacillota bacterium
ATACCATCAAGAGTCTGATCGATGTTGACATTGATCCGACAGATGGTATCTATCGTGCTGCTATCGGCGGATATTCTGGCAAGGCTGTTAAGCCTATCGCCTTAAGATTCATTGCTGAACTGGCTAAGGATCACAATCTCGATGGCAAGCATATCAGTGCCATGGGAGGCATTGAAACCTGGAGAGATGCAGCAGAATTCTTTGTATTAGGAGCTGATACCATCCAGATAACCACTGCCGTAATGCAGTATGGATACAGGATCATAGATGATCTGAAGGATGGACTGGCACTGTATCTGATGGATCACGGTTTCAGTAACATCAAGGATATCAAAAGATCAGCGATTGAAGGAATCGTACAGACTGAAGAACTTGACCGTTCATACAAGATCCTTCCTAAATTCATCAGGGAAAACTGCGTGGGCTGTCAGAGATGCTATGTTTCCTGCAATGACGGGGGACATCAGGCCATAACTGTAGTTGACGGCAGACCGGTACTTGATCCGAAAAAGTGTGTCGGCTGTCATCTGTGCGTACTGGTATGTCCACAACAGGCCATCGTATCTTCCGAAATACACATACCGAAATAATCAGACGTAAATAAACTAAAGAACACAGACTGCGGTCTGTGTTTTTAAGTCAGATAATTTGTCAAATCAAGCGCAACACCATGCTAAATATGAAGTGCTTCAGAGGGTGTTAGGTAATTAATACATTTTCTTGGCCTGTTGTTCATCAAAGCCAAGTTATATTCAAGTTCAACTTCACTAACTTCCGAAAGATCCATTCCTTTGGGATAGAACTCTCGAAGTAGTCCGTTTGTGTTCTCGTTAGTGCCTTCGCTATCTGCCTGATGCTCATCCCGCTTTGTTTGAACTGAAAAATACAACAGCGCTCATTTATAGTAAGATGATTATAGTTCATAGTTCTCTCTTGTTTTGAATGTTTGTTTGGTCACTTACATTTTAACATTTGAGTCCTATGGACGCTTTTTTATCTGTTGCACTTGTTATGATAATTTTTCGTCACTAAAAAGAGGCCCGTGGGGACCTCTTTCGAAATCGGTTAGAAATTAAATCTTATTGTCTGAGCCGAGAACATCAACGATCTTATGCTTTACTAATTCCTTGATGTTTGCTCTGGCAGGCTTCAGATACTGACGTGGGTCGAAGTGAGAAGGGTAGTCATTGAAGTACTTACGGATCGTGCCTGTCATGGCCAGACGTAAGTCTGAGTCAATGTTGATCTTGCAGACAGCCATGGAAGCAGCCTTACGTAACTGTTCTTCAGGTACACCAACTGCATCAGGCATGTTGCCGCCGTTTTCATTGATCATCTTGACATATTCCTGTGGAACTGAGCTTGAACCGTGTAATACGATTGGGAAGCCAGGCAGTCTCTTGGAAACTTCTTCCAGAATGTCGAAACGCAGCGGAGGTGGAACCAGGATTCCTTTTTCATTGCGTGTGCACTGTTCTGGTTTGAACTTGTAAGCACCGTGGCTAGTGCCGATGGCGATTGCCAGAGAGTCACAGCCTGTTCTTCTTACGAATTCTTCAACGTCTTCAGGTCTTGTGTAGGATGAATCTTCTGCAGAAACAGATACTTCATCTTCAACACCTGCGAGTGTTCCTAATTCAGCTTCAACTACGACACCGTGTGCATGTGCATATTCAACAACTTTTCTGGTGATTTCGATGTTTTCTTCAAATGGCTTGCTGGAAGCATCGATCATGACAGAAGTAAAGCCGTCATCAATGCAGGATTTGCATGTTTCAAATGTGTCACCATGGTCCAGGTGTAATACGATTGGTAAACCTGTTTCGATTACTGCAGCTTCAACCAGCTTAATCAGATAAGTTCTGTTTGCGTAAGCTCTGGCACCCTTTGATACCTGTAAGATGACAGGTGAGTTGCATTCTTTGGCTGCTTCGGTAATACCCTGAATGATTTCCATGTTGTTAACATTGAAAGCACCGATAGCGTATCCGCCTTCATAAGCCTTTTTAAACATTTCTGTAGATGTTACTAATGGCATAAAATTATTTTTCCTCCCTATAATTTCATTAATTATTCTACCATATTAAGTCCCGAAAAAACACTACTTTAAACAAAACAATGACATAAAAGAAAAGGAACAGTGCCTAAAGGCAAAGTTCCTTAACTGTATTGATGGCTTCCTCAACACTCATCAGGGTGTTTTCACTGTCTGTGCGTTTACGGAATTCAACTTTGTTTTCACCGGCCAGTTTGCCTACTGTGATTCTCATCGGTATACCGATCAGTTCCATGTCCTTGAACTTGACACCGGCGCGTTCATCTCTGTCATCATATAGAGGTTCGATCCCGGCGGCATTAAGCTCTTCATAGATCTTTTCTGCAACTGCACTCTGTACAGGATCTGAGGCCTTGATGACTACCAGACCAACCTTGTAAGGTGCGATGTTGACAGGCCAGATGATTCCGTTTTCGTCGTGGTTCTGTTCAACCAGGGCAGCCATGGTACGGCCGATGCCGATACCGTATGAGCCCATTACCACCGGCTGCTGTGTACCATTTGAATCCTGATAGTACAGATTCATGGCTTTGGAGTATTTTGTACCGAGCTTGAAGGTATTACCGACTTCAATTCCTTTCTTGAAGTGAATATGACCGCCGCATACCGGACAGATGTCTCCTTCAACGACATTGGAGATATCGCCGACCATGTCATAACTGATATCTGAAACATTGGCATTGACATAGTGATAGCCTTCCTTGTTGGCGCCAACCACAAAGTTCTTCATATGCAGGACTTCCTGGTCAACGATTACCTTGCAGCCTGTCAGACCGACTGGTCCGGTAAAGCCTGCAACGGCATTGGAAGTGGCAATCAGTTCATCGTTGGCAAAGTTGAGTTCCTTACCGCCGGTAAGCTTGAGCACCTTGGTCTCATTGAGATCGCGGTCGCCTCTGATAAAGAAAATCGTAAGTTTACCGTCAACATTCATTAACAGAGCCTTGACAGTCTTTTTAGTATCAAGTTTCAGGAAAGTGGCAACGTCATTGATTGATGAACATCCCGGAGTGGCAACCAGAGTCATTTCCTTTTCTTCTTCCTGATCATCCTGATAAAGGTGAGTGCTGACTTCCAGGTTGCTGGCATAATCGCAGTTGTCACAGAGTACCAGAGTATCTTCGCCGATAGGGGTGACAGCCTGGAACTCTTCGGATAACAGTCCGCCCATGACACCGGTGTCAGCTCTGACTATCTTATAGTCGACATGCAGTCTGTCAAAGATGTTCTTGTAGGCCTGGAAGATCTTTCCATAGGATTCATCAAGTCCATCCAGATCTCTGTCAAAGGTATAGGCATCCTTCATGATGAATTCTCTGACTCTGATCAGACCGAAACGAGGCCTAGGTTCATCTCTGAACTTGGTCTGCATCTGATAAAGGGATACCGGCAGATCTTTGTAGGAATGTATCTTCATTCCGGCTGCCACGGCAAACAGTTCCTCATGAGTAGGGCCAAGAACCATGGTTTTATTGAATCTGTCTTTTAATGAGAACATGGATGAGCCGAAGTTGTCTCTTCTGCCGCTGGATATGTAATAGTCTTCCGGAAGCAGGCAAGGCATCAGAAGTTCCTGGCTGCCGGCTTTTTCCATTTCTTCGCGTATGACGGTCTCGATGTTGTTCAGAACTTTCAGACCAAGCGGAAGGAACATGTAAATGCCGGAAGAACTCTTCTTGATATAGCCGCCTCTGATAAGCAGCTGCCCGCTGACGGATTCCTCGTCATTAGGATTTTCTCTCAATGTGTAGAAATAACTTGAATTAAGTTTCATAATAACTAACCTCAACTAATATATATTATCATATTTTCAATGCTGGGATACAGGAAAAACGGGCAGGTTGAAAAATGAGGGGAATTAAAATATACTTTCAGTGTAGAAAGAAAGGATCCAGAGCAATGAAAAAAACGGTCAGTACACTTATGGCGGTATTGTTAATGCTTTCCTTTCTTTTCGGCTGCCGTAATCCCAATGCACCCGTTGAAGATGATGTGATAAGCGGTGAAGTAACCATTTACACTTCACATTCCGCTTCCGAACAGCAGCTGTTCACCAGGAAGTTTCATGAACTTTATCCGGAAGTGACCATCACCTGGGTTTCCGCA
>CAMOMM010000136.1 GCA_946619805.1 uncultured Bacillota bacterium
GAATGACAATGCCGTCATCAGTCTTGCTGACAACCGGCAGGGCATCATTGGCCAGCAACTGTACTTCTGCTGACTGGTTTCTGTCCAGATCAGTGATGAAATAGTATTCATCCTCATGGTAGAACATCTGGGCATATCGGCCGATGCTTACCTGATCATTCTCAAAGTCAAATTTCTTGGTCAGATACTGACCCTGATACTGGGTCTGAGCCAGGGAATCCACGGTAACGGCATATGGCCTGCTGTAGCCGGAAATGTAGGTATCAATGGCTCTGGCAATCAGCATCGGCTCATACAGTGAGACAGCTGAAACAACCAGCACCATGATAAGTGCAGCAATGAACTTGCCCATGTAAGGCTTCATGTAGGCAAACAGACGGGAATACAGTTTACCGGTGTAATTGGTTATGACCTGTTCTTTTTCAATTGCAGCCATGTTACACCTCCTGTTCCCGCGCCAGCTGTTTTTCCAGCTGCTGCTTACGGACCATGCGGGCAAATTCCCCGTCAAGGGCTATCAGCTCGTCATAGGTACCGTATTCAATGGTATTGCCGTCATCAAGAACCAGAATGTGATCCGCATTCTGGACTGTAGATACTCTGTGGGCAATCATGATAGTCGTCTTGCCTTCTCTTAACTTCTTCAGATTGGCAAGGATCGTATCTTCCGTATCGGTATCGACCGCGCTTAAGGAGTCATCCATGATCAGGATAGGGCTGTCTTTCAGCAAAGCCCTGGCGATGGATGCTCTCTGTTTCTGGCCGCCGGAAAGAGTAACGCCTCTTTCACCGACCATTGTTTCATATTTCAACGGGAATTCACTGATGTTGTCATGGATGTCAGCCATCCTGCAGGCTTCAATGATCTCATCCATGGTCGCATCCTGCTTGCCGAAGGAAATGTTCTGTTTAAGAGTTTCCGAGAACAGGAAATTATCCTGCGGAACATAGGCGATGTTTTCTCTTAAGACCTGTAACGGGATCTGCTTTATCGGGTGTCCGTCCAGCCTGATCTCACCGTCGGTAACGTCATAGATCCTGGTGATTAGATTGACGGTACTGGTCTTACCTGCTCCGGTACGGCCCATGATCGCAAAGGTTTCACCCTTTTCGATCTTAAAGTCCAGATCATGGAGAGCATCCGGCAGTTCATCGCTGTACTTGAAGGAAACATGGTCAAATTCAATTTCCCCGCTTAATTCCCTGACATCATCCGGATCATCACTGTCCGTTATCTCCGGTACTTCGGCAAACACCTTGTTGATGCGCTTTACCCCGGCATAGCCCAGAGTAAAGGTATTGATGCAGTCGCCGAAGGCCAGCATTGGCCAAACCATGGTTCCAACATAGCTGGCAAAGGTAACAAACTTACCCAGGGTAATTACATTTATCAGTGTATAGTAACCGCCAACCAGAATGGCTATTACATAGGCAACTCCGATGAAGACTTCCAGTACCGGCCAGGCATAAGCTCTTAATCTGACCAGTTTGAGGTTGATCTGTCTGTTACGCTCATTGGCCTGTCTGAAATGTTCAAGCTGTTTTTCCTCCTGAACGAAAGCCTTGATGACTCTTTCAGCTGAAACACTTTCCTGAACTTCATCGGAAAGTTTGGCAAAGGCATCCTGCTTCATTTCATAGCTCTTGTCAAACTGCTTGAAAATGAAGAAACCGTAAATGCCGATGCAGATCATCGGAGCCAGAACATATAAGGTCAGCCTGACATTGACGTACACCATCATGCGGTACAGACACATCAAGGTCAGCACCAGAGCATCAACGGCTGAAACAACGCTCCAGCCGATGGCTTCTCTGATGGCTTCCAGGTCATTGGTGAAATAGGCCATCAGATCACCGGTCTTATTCAGGTTAAAGTAACGCTGGGACAGTGTTTCCAGCTTACCGAAAATGTCATTCTGCATTGAACGTTCGATCTTACGGGAGGTACCGATGATGAACTGCCTGTACCGGAACCTGCCGACAGCCAGCAGAAAAGCACAGCCAACCAGTTTCCAGACAGTACTGGAAATGCCGGCACTGTTAATTGTATGGGCAGTCAGTCCATCAGTTATCTCACCGGTAAACTGCGGAATGAACAGATTGAGATAGTCAATTGCCAGCAGGATGGCGATACCGAGGAGGTATTCACCGGCGTGCTTTTTCAGATACATGCCGAGTCTGCCGGTTGTTTTTCTGGTGTCCATCGATATCATCTCCTTTCCGGACAATAATGTTATTATACTCAACATTGAGGGATGTTGCCATTTTTATTATTAAAAAAACATAAATAATGCGGAAATGCATGTTTTCACTGTCTTTTCCCCCACAGGAAAAAAGGACCCGGAGGTCCTTTGAACATTTTTACTGAATGCGTTTCAGTGAATACTTGTCAAGATAGTACTTATAGAGAGCCTTGAAGGCATCTGACTCATGCTTGACATCATTGAGGTACTGGTGAGTATAGTACTCATCATCGGAAACTTCGATGACGCATACCGCAATGTTGGAGCAGTGATCTGATACTCTTTCACAGTTGTTGATCAGCTCGCTGAGCATGAAGCCCAGTTCGATGGTGCACTCACCCTTGACCAGTCTGTCTACATGAGCATCCATCATGTCATCAGTCAATACGTCAATGGCTTCCTCCAGAGGTTCAACCTGAGCAGCTGAAGCCAGGTCATTGGCATTGAATGAATCGATCGCAAAACTCAGGATCTCTCTTACGGCAGTTGACAGAGCGTTGATCTCCTTCATAGCCCTTTCAGAGAAACGGCTGTTCTGTTCATGATACTTCTTTGCCAGATCAGCAATGTTCAGGGCATGGTCACCGATTCTTTCAAAGTCAGTGATGACATGCAGCATCTTGGAAACACTGGTGCTGGCTTCATCAGACAGTGCAATCTTGGAAAGCTTTACCAGATAGGTATCCAGCTGGTCTTCATACCAGTCCAAAACATCCTCGTTTTCCACGATCTGATTATAGACATTTTCATCATAATCAGTGATCAGACCGATGGCTTTTTCAATTTCTTCCTGAGCCATCATGCCCATTACCATGGTATTGCCCATGCACTCATTGACTGCGATGGAAGGCTGTGCCAGAAGTCTTTCGTCAATGAGGATCTTAGGAAGATCGCCAGGATCATCCTTGACGATGCTCTTGACAACCTTGATAATGACAGGCTCCAGAGCAAAGGCCACTATCGTAACAAGAATATTGAAGACCGTATGTACCATGGCTACCTGTACATGGCTGGCTGTTCCCTGCAGAATGCTGAGATTCTTGACAAACAGCAGCACCGCCAGAACGGCCAGCGCTCCAACGCAGTTAACAACGACCTGCAGTACACTGACACGCTTGGCGTTTTTGGCAACACCGATCGCACTGATCAGACCGGTGACACAGGTACCGATATTGGCACCGAGGATCAGAGGAATTGCCATTCCCAGGGTGATCTGTCCTGATAAGGCAAAGGCTTCAATGATACCGATGGCGGCAGCTGATGACTGGATCACCGCTGTAAATACCGTGGCAACCAGAACTGCCAGGATCGGGTTGGTAAACATTACCAGAATATTGGCAAACCAAGGTTCATTAGCCATCAGTTTCATGGAGTCAGACATGAAGGTCATGCCATACATCAGTACCGCAAAGCCGATGAAAATAGTACCAAGGTCCTTCTGCTTTTCCTTCTTGGCAGCCATTCTCATGACTACCCCGACCAGAGCCAGAATAGGAGTGAAGAACTTCGGATTCAGAACTGACATGATTGAAAAGCCGCTGCTTTCAATACCGGTCAGTGTCAGGATCCATCCCGTAATGGTTGTCCCGACATTGGAACCCAGAATAATGGCCAGGGTGTCCTTGAACTCAATGATGTTTGAGTTTACCAGACCTACCAGCATGACCATGACACCTGACGATGACTGAATCGCCACGGTTATCAGGACACCAAGCAGGAAGCTTAAAAGCTTATTGCTGGTAACTTTCTTAAGTGTAAGTTCCAGTGATCCGCCAGCCATCTTTTCCAGTGATGATGACATGACGCTCATACCATAGAGGAAGAAAGCCAGACCGGCTACTACCTGCAGCACCGAGTAGATATCCATAAATAACTCCTTTTCAGTGTTTTACACTAATTTTAAGACGTTGAT
>CAMOMM010000137.1 GCA_946619805.1 uncultured Bacillota bacterium
ATACCGTTGTCAGAATCAGAGCTCCAAATAAGATGATCGGTATGACAAACATTGCCCAGCCCGGGGCCAGACAGTAATCGATCAGAGCCAGCAGAACTATTACATGAAACACCGCCTTGACAGTCTGTGATATCAAATTGAATTCAATACTGTCAGGTGAAAATACCAGATTCCATACTGACAGCAAGGACCAGACTACCACAGCACTCCAGGCCTTTCCTTTAGTGGCTATATTGACGATGACACAGACACATCCCGCAATCAGAAACAGCCATCTGGCAATGCGGCGCATTTTCAGAAACAGCACATTTACCTTATCCATGACAGGATAGACGACCTTAACTTTCATATACGTCACTTCCCTTCACTTCAACTTCAATGCCATCTTTCTGCAGCAGTTGCAGAAGCTTTTCCTCAAAGCAGACATCCGCAGTTATCTTTGTTATTGACAGAACGGTCCTGTCCCTGAAGGTCACCAGTCCGCATGATGCACGGCAGATATCACTTGGTCCTAATACAAAGTCAAATTTCTCTACATACTCACTCATGTCCTCAGGCAGTCTGATTACACCAAGATTGGACAGAAAAGACGTATTGACCTTGTCGCCAAGGAAACCGTAAACCAGTCTTACAACCGGTTTTTTGATGTTAAGCGGGATATATTTTACTGACTGCACCAGCTTGACAGTAGTGCTCATCATCTTGCTCATTTCTTCCAGCGAAGATTTTTCCTTTATCTGCTGAGTGATATTGTCTATGATGTCATCAACTCCAGTCGCATTCTGCAAGTCAGTATCAACGGTAAAGTACATTGAATAGTTACGGATTGTACGTGACTTGTTAAACTTGCGCATGTTGACCGGAACCTGAATCTTTATTTCCCCGCTGGTCTCCTCACAGGCAAAGCGTGCTGCCATGGTCATTAAGGAAACCATATATGAAGTAACAGTAGCTTTCTTTTCTCTGGCTTTCCGGTGCAGTTTTCCGGAATCCATTTCAAAGTGAAGTACCTGTACCGGTCTGATAGGACTGATCCTGCCGCTCATCTGAGCTGCACTGTTGTTCATGAATCCGGAAGTACCTTCCTTCAGTTCACTTCTGGCAAATTCATTTACCGTTTCCTCAATACGCGGAGCTTCGTCAATGTCGAGTACATCATCACTGCAGGTAACATCATGACCTAACAGGCGCAGATATTCACCGGTCAGAGTCTTCAGGAAAACGATGCCGCCTGATCCATCAGTAAGAACATGGAAATACTCAGTACTGATGCGGTTCTGATAATAAACCACACGGAAAGACTGTGCTCCTGTTGTTTCGATCTTCAGCGATCTTAACGGTATGATCTTTTCCGGTTCAACAGTGAATCTTCTCTTGGTTGAATCGAGGTAATGCCAGAAAAAGCCCTTTTTCAGTGTTGTCGCAAAACTAGGGAATCTCTTTATAGTAAAGTTCAGAGCCATCTGCAGGATCTCAGGTACGATTTCTTCCTTCAGATATACAGAAACACGGAACAGTGGAATGGCCTTGAAACGCATTGACATCGGATAGATAATGGCGGCATTGTCCAACGGGTACCATCCGATAGCCGGATGACTGTAGAAACCCCCCAGTTTTTCGGGATCAAGTCTCTCCAGAGCCTGTTTGAGCGACATTCCGGAAGACATATAGTATTTTATTGCACGGTTAAAATCCTCAGTAAGAAGGTATTCCTGAGACTTTGCCATGCGGATATGTTTCTTCAGTTCCGTCTGAAATTCATCATACAGCTGCTGTTGTTGATCATTGAACGCAAAGCGGATCTGACCCGAAAGATTTCTTTTCATATATACCATTATACCTCAACAGCACACAAAAAAGACGTGGATAAAATCATCTTTTACCAGAAGATAAGTATTTCAGATAATATCATGTTCTGCAGAATGGTATCGCTGTATATTTCCAGAAAAAAAAGAAGGACTGATGTCCTTCTCTATTCTATTACGTCTTTAACCTTCCAGCCTTTGTAGCTTCCTCTGTAAGCACTGACTGTATCAGCCAGGGTCAGGATCGAGTTATCCAGTTTATCCTTGTCGGCAACAACAGTGTTTGACAGATAGACTTCACCGTTTCCGTTGATCTCTTCATCAACTTCATAACCTAAGCCAAAGGCAATGGTTCTGTAAGCATCGAAATCGCTTCTGTTAGGGAATACTATATAATGCAGTAATTCAACTTCGCGGCATTCACCGACAACATTCAGCATGACCTTGACCTTTTCTCTGATGGAATTGATCTTCTTTTCAGCCAGATGCGGGAACGGATTTGCCGGTGCGATGATGTCCTGAACAGTTTCTTTGACTGGTTCAACAGGTTCTTCAAAGCTGTCGTCAACAACTTCATCTTCAGCCGGTGCAGCAGGTTCAACAACTTCACTTGCTACTTCGGTAATAACAGGTTCTTCCTCAGGCTGAGGTTCGCTTACTTCTTCAAAGACTTCTTCTGCCTCAGCAGCTTCTTCAGCAGGTTCTGCAATATCAACAGGTTCATCGATTACTTCCGGTTCACCCTTAGGTCCGGCCATGACTTCATCAATGATGCTGTCAAGACTGTGTTCATCCAGAGTATCAATATCAGATGTTTCAATGTCAACCTGATCAATGACTTCTGCATTATCCAGAATGTTCTCTTCTTCAACAGGTTCATTTTCGTCATTATTATTGATTTCATTGAGAAGATCTTCAAGTTCAGGGTGTTCCTCATGTATAAGATTTACTTCAGGCTCTTCTTCCTGTACAGGTGCTTCAGGAATACCCATTTCTTCGATATTCTCATCGGACTGCAGATTTTCATCTGTTTCAGGTTCATTAACCTCTTCAGGCTGCTGGAAGTATTCTTCAGGTTCACCAGCAAATGGTTTTTCCTCTTCGACTGGTTCTTCCTGAACAGGTTCTTTAACTACCTGTTCTTCTTCAACAGGTTCTTCATATTCGAGATTTTCTTCAACAGGTGTCTCTTCTGCAGCTTCTTCAACTGGCTCTTCGCAGACAGGCTGTTCTTCAACATGTTCTTCTTCTGCTGGTTCAGCTACCCATTCTTCAACAACTTCTTCCTCTGCTGGCCGTTCTTCTGCATATTCCTCAACTGGTTCTTCAAATTCAGTATTCTCTTCAGCAGGTGCTTCTTCTACAGGTTCCTCAGCTGCTGGTTCCTCTTCAACAGGTTCTTCGTATTCGAGGCTTTCTTCAACAGGTGTTTCTTCTGCAGGTTCTTCATACTCAAGTTCTTCTTCTACAGGAGTTTCCTGTACAGGTTCCTCTTCGACAACTTCAGCAGGAATTACCTCTTCTTCAGGAAGTGGTTCAGATCTGTGGGTCTTTTCGATCCGAATCATCTCTTCTTCTTCGTTTTTACGTTCTTCGTTTCTTTTGTTGACAAAAGCAGCAACTGCACTGGCGATGGCTGCAACATATATAACGCCTTTGATAAATTTATTCATACCACACCTCTTTTTTCGTAATTATAGTCATATAAACTCAAATGTATTATAATATAAATAATCCAATTATTAAAGAATGAAAAGGAGCAGGTAATGAAAAAGTTGGCATTGATCTCACTGATTCTATTGATGATTCTGTGCGGTTGCAAGAGAAAGGAATTTGCTCCTTTTGTTATTGTGAAACAGGAAATTCTGGAGCTAAACAGAACCTATAAGGCTGAAGATCTGATAGAAGATGTTGACAATGCCGGACTTATCATTGAAGTACTTTCCAATAACATCGATACATCACATCCCGGTGATTATACCGTTACCTATAAAATATCTTCTCCTAACGGCAAGAAACACGTTGAAAAGACTTTCATCTTCCGTGTCAGGGATAATGATGCTCCGGTATTGACGGTATCCAATGAGATTCATTTGAAACAGGGTCAGCTGTTCAACATCAGCGATTACGCCCAGGCATACGATTCCCGCGAAGGTAATCTTACCGACAGAATCGTATACAGCGGTGAAGTAAACTCATACCGTGAAGGAACATACTGGATTCAGGTATCCGTCACCGACAGTTTCTCCAATACCTCAACGGAGAAAGTGGCGATCATCATTGAAAAAGGTGATTCTTCTTCATTCATCGCAGGTATTGCCGGAGATTATACCGATATCTCATA
>CAMOMM010000138.1 GCA_946619805.1 uncultured Bacillota bacterium
CCGTTTGCAGGTTGTAAAAAACAGAGAGAAGTGCCACTGGTAACAAGCATAGAAACCACAGAAGCCAGCCAGGGCGGTTTTTACAGTGCCATGGATGTCGAGGGACATGAAGTATATGTTTATGCACCGGAAGACATTCTGCATGCAGATATCATTAACTATGGCTATACGGCTCCTTTACTGCTGGTATTCGGGGATCAGAAACTGGATGGGCAGAAGGCGGTTGATTTCATCTGTGAAAAGGGCCTTGATGTAACGGCTCAAAAGACAGGCGGTGCTGTGGTATATGTCAATCCCCTTACCTCCTGGGATGAAGAGCCTTATGGAGTCTATGAAAGAATACTGGCCCTGACCAGACTGGATCAGAGGTATTTTTCCAATGGACTGTTATATGATAAAAAAGCAGATAAATACCATTTGTTTAATTCCGGCGCCAAAATATGTGTTTACGGTTATGGCAGCGGGGCGGATTTCATTGCCAAAAACTATCTGAAACCTCTCAGCGGCGTGGCGGCAATGAGTTATATCACCGGCAAGGAAGCTGATATTACCATTACGGCAGCTGTATTGGAAGAACTCAGCATACAGCCGGAAACAGTGGATCCGGAAATCATAATAGTTTCAGTGAATAATACCCCTGAGATCAATAATGCCATTAAAAAACAGAGCAATCATTTCTATTCTTCCAATGACAGGTTTGACGAGATCTATGAGAAATCCATCAGATTATCTGAAAGATCTGACGGGAAGATAATCGAAACAGCAGATATCAGAGATTCCGGATTGGTTCAGGAAGTTCAGATTATGGAAATTACAACATCTGAAGACAATCACAGGGTTAAGACACCTTCGTATCAGCTGGGAGCTGTTATTTTCCGTAAGAAAGACAACACAAAAAAACGGAAACCTCTGGTAATGTGTTTTCATGGCGGTGGTGATACAGCCATTCTGACGGCTACCATATCAGGTTGGGATAAACTCGCCCTTGAAGAAGATTTCATTTTATGTGCTATTGAATACCATATAAGAACCACACCTACGGAAATCATGGAGGTAATTGATAATCTTCTGGAACTGTATGATATTGATCCTTCCAGGATTTATGCGACCGGGTTTTCCATGGGCAGCATGAAAACCTGGGATCTGTATCAGGAATATCCGGAGAGATTTGCCGGCATGTCACCGATGAGCGGTACCGTTCGCCCAGGGCTTAATTCTTTGAGTTTTAAAGCCCCGAGAATGAATGAAAATGTTATTGTTCCGGTATTCATGGTCGGTGGGGAAAGCTCTTCTATGGCCGAACTGCCATTCCAGGGTCGTATTCCGGTTTACAGAATAGAAAATCTGTTCAGAGTCAATCAGGTAGATAATTCATTTGAAATCACCAATGACCGCACTTACTGGCCGGATACCATTTACGGATTTGAGGGTGATGTTGTGGAAAAACTGACTGATGAAACGCATCCGCAAAGCGTTACGACTGTACGTTACTATAAGAGTTTTGACGGTAATTTCTATACGGTACTGTGTTCAATCAGTCGCCATGATCACGAGATCAGGCCGTTTACCTGCCAGCTGGCCTGGGAATTCATGTCTAAGTTCAGACGTAATTCAGATGGCAGCATTTCCATTGTGAATTAATTCATACCAGCTGATTAAGATACTTGCCATAGTTGTTTGTGAGATAAAGATTTATGAAGGTGAGCTCTGACATCCTTTTTTACATGTTTCGGTTATTTACAATATCGTATATCTTTCCAGTCTTTTCCTGATCCAGTTCAACCGGGATCCTTTCGACATCCTCAATGACTGTTGCCAGTTCCATGTTGATGGCTTCATTCTGCAGAAAGTCAAAGCCTTTTCCAATCACTTCATCAGACAGCCTTCCTGTCAGCAGTCTGCACATCACACAGGCAATCAGGAAATCACCGTAAGGGCCTGCATGTTCCCCATCGCGGAAATACAGTTCAATGTCAGGACATTCATGCTGTACTTTCTGCCATACTTCCCCAACCGGTGCCAGTAAGGCTCCTTTGGTTTCGGCCAGCTGCTTACAGGTATCGATCATCTTCTGCTGGTTCTCCGGGAATCTCTTTTCAGCCCAGGTCATGTATACAACAGGCGTAACGCCGCACTTCTTGCACATATCAATGATCATACCGCCATATTCCATTGTTTCCTTTTGTGGTGGATACGGATGTGCTGCCTGTTGGAGAATGCAGTAATCAAAACCTCCATACATCAGATTGAACCTTAAAGCGAAATACTCCTTTCGGTGCCACCGGTAATCTCTTCCCCCATATGCCAGCATTACCACCTCCGGCTTTTCCCCGGTTGTTTTTTCCGTAAACTGGGCAAACAGTTCAGGCATGTCATTGAAAAAGGTATGGCTGTTGCCTACAAACAGTACTTTCATGGTTTTATTCCACCTTTTCTATTATCAGCTCTGCCGAGCCTTCTTCCAGTGAGTTGTATTCATCATAGTGAATGTGAGTCCCGCATGGCATATCTGCCATATCCATAAGTTGTCTGGCCAGTGATAGCAGCCCTTCCCTGTTTGCCGAGACGGTTACTTCACTGTCAGCGATTTTTACTGTTATCCTAAATCCTTCTGTCCACTCGATGTTCATATTATCACCTGATCCTTCAGTATAATTCATTCTAGCATTTTTCCGCTGTTCCATTGTCCTTTATGCTTACAGTTTCTGTTTTTGCCTGACAGTAATTAACGCAGTTACAAATACTTTTCCATTCAGCCGGACATATATTAGAATATTATCAGGAGAACAAAAGCCAATGAATAAAAAGTACCTGCTGGCGATAATATGCTGCTGTCTGTATATCGGAGCCTGTACCGGAACAGCCAATGCCTTCGGCGCTTTTATTGTTCCTCTTTCCCAGCAGATGGGTGCTTTAAGAGGTACCGTATCACTGGCTTCAACCATCTATGGGATCGTATCCGGACTGTGTGCTCCATTAATGCTGTGGGCCGTCAGGAAATTCCCTCTGCGCTTTGTCATGCTGGTAACAGCCATCTGCAGTTCATTGTTAACCTGCAGTTTCGCTTTCATGGATAATGTTTATCTTTACCTTTTCACAAATGTATTCAAAGGCGTTCTGAATTCCATTTTCAGCAGCACCATAATCATATTCGTCATTGGCAACTGGTTCAAGGACTACCGCAGTTCCATCTCAGCTCTGGCACTGGGATTTTCCGGTATTGCCCGGGCTCTTTATTCCCCGCTGTTCAGTCATGTCATCACCGCATACGGTTTAAAGGCCGGTTTCTTCACCATGGCTTTCTTCCAGTTTGTCCTGGTTCTGCCGGCTTTCCTGTTTCTGACCCTTACCCCTGAAGAAAAAAAACTGAAGCCTTTTACCAGTTCTTCCGCAAAGGACAAAGGCAGTAAAAAAGAGAGCCTGCGCCCTCTTCCATATAAGGTCAATGATCCTGTCTTCTATGCTCTTTGTGCCGTTTCCATCCTGATGGCCTTGCTGATACACATTAACAGCCATCTTAACGGTTTTGCCCAATCACTGGGAAAAACGGAACTGGGGCCATTACTGGTAAGCTCCATCATGCTGGGCAATCTCTTCTTCAAGTTCATTGCCGGCATTATATGCGACCGCTTTGGTGATGAATACGGGGCTGCGTTCGGCTGCATCAGTGCCATTTTCGGCTGTGTGATCATGCTGATCAGTGAAAATGATATCGTATTACTGATTGGTTCCTTTATTCTGGGAACTGCCTATGGCAATCAGATAACCACTTCTGCCCTGATCAGGCACGTCTATGGCAATAAACAGTACGCTGATGTTTTTGCTGCCCAGTCCGTACCTTATGGCATTATGTATTTCGGCAGCATGATCTTCGGCTACATATATGATTTTACCGGCTCCTACCGACCGTGCTTTGAGGTCGGCATGATCCTTCAGGTGATTGCTTTGCTGTTGAGTATTTACATACTGAACGTTCACAGAAGATACCGGAAAAGTTTAAGGGATGACACATGATCATCCCTTATTCTTTCCTAATGCTGTAATAAGTGCTGCTGCTTTGAATAATACAAATCCAGCCAGACAGCCGAAGACATTGAAATACTGCGGCAGCAGAATACCGATCAGTAACGGCAAG
>CAMOMM010000139.1 GCA_946619805.1 uncultured Bacillota bacterium
TGCTCCTAACGGACACGCCATCATCCAGATCGATGAAAACGGCGAAAACAGTATCTTCCTGTATCCGGGTACCAACAACAGCATTACTCACGAATATGTAGACCGCGTACTCAACGGTTTTGAAAAAGGCGACTTCATCATCCTGCAGAACGAGATCAACCGGCAGGATTACATAATTGACAAAGCTTATGAAAAAGGAATGGTCATCCTGATGAATCCGTCACCTTGTGATGATTCATTGAAAGCTTTGCCGCTGGAAAAGGTCAGCTACTTCTTCATCAACGAAGTTGAAGGCGCCATCCTTACCGGCGAAAGCGATCCAGAAAAGATCCTTGACAGAATGGGCGAACTCTATCCTGAATCACGGGTGATCCTGACACTGGGTGCTGAAGGATCATGCTTCAGATACAAGGATCAGTACTGCCGTCAGGCCATCTTCCCGGTCAAGGCTATTGATACAGTCGGGGCCGGCGATACCTTCATGGGCTACTTCAGCTACGGGCTCTCCCAGGGCATGAGCCCTGCTGAGTGTCTGTTGCTGGCAACCAAGGCCAGCTCCATCACCGTTACCCGCAAAGGTGCCGCTGATTCCATTCCGACTCTGGAAGAAATAAAGGAAAGATATCCTGATTAAAAACGAAACTCCCGGACGGGAGTTTTACTGTGACATTAACAGACCGATGAGCTTGATCTTTTCCCACATCAGTTTGTCAGGCAGCTGCAGTATCGGGGTACTGGCTGAAAGGTTTCGGGCATTTAATCCTGCCTGACGGCATACTTCCCTGATGCGGAAAAGATGATAATCGGATGAGATTACCACGATCTTACCAGTGGTATTGATCATACCCTTGGCATAGGAAATGTTGGTCTTGGTACTGGTGGAACCGTCCTCCAGCAGCAGTCTGCTTTCCGGGATTCCAGCCTTGACGATGTAATTCTTCATGGCCAGGGCTTCAGAAATTGAAGAGCCTCTGGTCATTCCCCCGCATAATACTGCCACGGTATTGGGATTTTGCTGAAGGTATTCAATGGCCTTGTCGCATCTGGCTTTCAGGATCTCATCCATCTGATCATCAACCAGACCGAAACCCATTACCAGAGCATAGTCAGCCCCTTCAGTATTTTTGTCATTGGCTGAGAGCATCATGAAACCGGAAAAGGCGCTGTTAAGCAGCAGGGTCAGAACAAATATCAGCGAGAGCACTCTGCCCGCCAGGTATACCTTATTCTGTACTTTCAGGATAACCGAGAATATGGCCAGTTCCACGATGGTGATAAGCAGCCACAGCATGGCATGAACCCAGTTATCGGTAAACATCCAGCCCGTATAAGCGATATGCAGAATCATGTAGATTATGATCAGAACATTGGAAAAACCGAACCTTCTCTTCTTTCTGGTTTCTTCCGGTTCGTCGTATTCTTCCTCTTCAGTTTCTTCGTTTTCCTGATATTCACTCAGGTATTCATCATCCATGCCTATATTATAGCACATTTACTTTGAACGGCTTCAATGATAAGATTGAGGTGTATTATGAAAGGAGTTAACACATGAAATATCCATTTCCAAAAGTTGACCTGCATTTCCATCTGGATGGTTCCATCGTCCCGGAAGTAGGCTGGCGGATTGCCCAGGAAGAAGGCGTTGACCTTGACATTCCTACCTACGAAGACTACATCAAGCTGACAACAGTACCGCCTCTGTGCACAGATGTCTTTGAATATCTTGCCAAGTTCGGACCGATCGTCAAAATGATGCAGACCAGGGAACACCTTACCAGAATTACCTATACAACAATTAAGAGAGCCCGTGATGAGGGACTGTTCTATGTCGAAATAAGATTTGCTCCGCAGCTGCATTGCGAAAAGCAGCTGACTCAGCGTGATGCTGTTGAAGCTGTACTTGAAGGTGTCAGAAAGGCAGCCGTTGATTTCCCTGAAATCAGAGTCGGTATCATCTTATGCTGCATGATCGAATTATATGACAACCATGAGGAAAACATGGAGACGGTCAGACTTACCGAAGAATACCTTGGCAAAGGTGTCGTCGGAATTGACCTTGCCGGCGGTGAGGACAGTGTACCTATGGCTCATTATGCCGACCTGTTCGTTGATTATCACAGAAAAGGTCTGCCAATGACCATTCATGCCGGAGATAACGGCATTCCGCAGAATGTTGCCACAGTCATTGACTGGGGCGCTACCAGAATCGGACACGGCAAGCACTGCTGGTATGACAAGGACGTCATGCAGAAGGTCATTGATAATGGTGCTACTCTGGAAGTATGCCTTACTTCCAACATTCAGTGCCGTACGGAAAACTCCTATCAGGAGCACCCAATGAAGAAACTGTACGACGCCGGTGTCAAGGTTACCTTCAACACTGATAACCAGAGCATTTCCAACATTACCCTGGAAGATGAATATGATCACGCCATCAACGATCTGGGCTTTACCTACAATGACCTGATCTTGTGCAACATCAATTCAATCGAATGCTCATTCATGCCGGAAGAAGACAAACCGGCTTACATTGAAAAACTGAGAAGTTATCTGCAGTAAAAAACAAATTTAAAGCTAATTAAAAAGACATATCATCGCAATATGTCTTTTTTCAGAATGCTATCTCTTTTACGGCAGCTTTCAGATTGTCTACAGCTTCCTTATGGTCATGCGGGAATACCCTTCCGTTATCCATGGTTGAGTATACTTCATGGCCTTTTCTTGTTTCCTCATCCCGGCTTCCTACAACCAGGATCACTCGTTTTCCCTGTGATCTTCTGATGATGCCGTCTATCACCTTCCCATGAAAGCTCTGGAAATCCAATTGGCCTTCACCGGTTATGATGATGTCACAGTCTTTGATCAGCTTCTCATAGTTAATGATGTCCAGGATCATGTCTATCCCCTTTTTGACCCGGGCATTGGTAAACGCCATCAGTCCATAGCCCAGACCCCCGGCAGCCCCGGCCCCCGGTGTCTCTGCCATGTCAATGGAAAGATCCCTTCTGACCACTTCTGCCAGATGTCTTAATCCTTCATCAAGATAGATAATGTCAGTATCATCTGCCCCTTTCTGACGGGCAAAGACATAACTGGCGCCCAAAGGACCATACAGAGGATTGTTGACATCGCATACTGCCGTTATTGAAGCATCGCATCTGGCTGGTTCAATTCGGCAGATATCCTTAAGAGTCTCGCCGGTCGGAATGAACTCTTCCCCTTTTTCATTGAAGAATCCGGTACCCAGAGCAGCAGCATAACCACAGCCCCCATCCGTGGTACAGCTTCCGCCTAAACCGATGAATATGTTGTTAATTCCCCTGTTGATGGCATCCTTTGCCAGCTGACCTACACCGTAGGTCGTGGTAAGACGAGGATTCATCCTGCCTTTTACCAGAGGCAGTCCGGCACAGCTGGCCATCTCAATTACAGCAGAATTATCTTCAGAAAACCAGGCATACTCAGCCTTCAGAGTTTCCTGATAAGGTCCGCTTACTTCTACCCGTATCCTTTCACCTTTTCTGCCCCGCAATACGGCATCAACAGTACCTTCACCGCCGTCAGCCACCTCCACGGCCAAAACATCATAATCAGGATGTTCGGCCAGAATGGTCTCCCTGATTATGCTGCCGGCTTCTCTGGATGACAGTGTTCCCTTGAAGGAATCTGGTATTACAAGTATCTTCATCTTTTATCCTCTTACACAAAAGGCGCCCGAAGCGCCCCATTTTATTAGAAATTCTGTTTATTATCTGATGTTAGGCATTCTAACGGCATCACCGGTACTGACATCCCAGAACTTGTAGGATGCAGACGGATTTCTGCTGTCATTGTTGCCAACGGTAACACCATATTCACTCAGTACATCAAAAGAATATGACTCACAGTCATAGTGAAGGACCTCATGGCCCTTTACCATGATCTTGGAGATCCTGGCTTCATTGAGTCTGACATTGTGCTGGTGTTCATAGGCCAGTTCTCTGATGAAACCGGCTGTTGTTCCCGGAACAACGTCCTTACCGGAGATCTGACCGTCCTTGGATTCGTAATACCAGTCAGTCCACTTGCCTTCAACCAGATCAGCAACATAGTACTCATCATAGACACCCTT
>CAMOMM010000140.1 GCA_946619805.1 uncultured Bacillota bacterium
CGCTAAAATATTATAATTGAAGTCACTTTAATATTCAATTATTGTGTTATAATTGTATTTGATGAATATAAAGGAATACAGAGTCGGACAGGTTGTTCAGGGCATTGTTACCGGAATCAAACCTTATGGAGCTTTCGTCAAGATTGACGACAGATATGACGGCATGATACATATCTCTGAGATAAGCAGTGATTTTGTCAGAGATGTGCATTATTTTGTCAAGCTCGGTGAGAAGATAGTCGTGAAAATAATTGACATTAACCCTGAGAACAATCATCTGACGCTTTCGCTGAAGGCAGTACAGCCTTCAAGAAGAACCCGCAGGGTTTTCTCACGTTCAAGATGGACGAAGGACGAAGAGGGATTTGCGGTTCTTGAAAAAGCTTTACCAATATGGATAGATAAGGAGAGTATGAAAATGAAACTTGATTACAGCAGAGCACTTTTATCTGAAGATCTTAAAGTCTATCAGGATCAAGTCAATAAGATCCATGAAAGTATTATCAATAAAACATGTAAGGGTAATGACTTCATCGGCTGGGTAGAATGGCCATACAGTTATGATCATGAGGAATTTGACAGGATCAAGGAAGCAGCAGCTGAAATCAGAGAGAACGCTGATGTACTGCTGGTATGCGGTATCGGCGGATCTTATCTGGGCGCCAGAAGTGCCATCGAGATGATGAAGGGCCTTTATCCTGATGATAAGCCTGAGATCATCTATGCCGGAAACGGACTGTCATCAACCTATCTGATGCAGATCCTGAAACACATTGAAGGCAAGAGTGTATACTGCAATGTCATTTCCAAAAGCGGTACAACAACTGAAACGGCAGTTGCCTTCAGGATCTTTGAACAGTATATCGTAGAACACTATGGTGTTGAAGAAAGCAAAAAGAGGATCATTGCCACAACCGATAAGGCCAGAGGAACCTTAAAGGAACTGGCTGATACCAAGGGCTACAGAACATTTGTCATCCCTGATGACATCGGTGGACGTTATTCCGTATTTACTGCCGTAGGTCTTTTACCTATCGCAGCAGCCGGCATTGACATTGATGAACTGATGAAAGGATGTCAGCGGGCTTACGAAGATTTCAAGAGTCCTGATCTTGATAAAAACATTGCCTACCAGTATGCCGTTATCAGAAGAATTCTGGAAAAGCAGGGCAAGAGCAATGAGATCCTGGTTACCTATGAACCTTCAATGACCATGATCGCCGAATGGTGGAAGCAGCTCTATGGAGAATCAGAAGGCAAGGAAGGAAAGGGTATCTATCCTGCTTCCGTAACCTTCACAACTGACCTGCACTCCATGGGACAGTTCATCCAGGAAGGCAAAAAGACTTTCTTTGAAACCGTTGTAACTCTGGAAAATCCTATGCTGGACATGAACTTCCCGGCAGACGAGGCCAATCTTGACCATATGAATTATCTGGCTGGCAAGAATCTTGACTGGATCAATAAAATGGCCTGCCGCGGTACCGTTGATGCCCATGTGGATACCGGTAACGTACCGAATGTACTTATCACATTAAAGGATAACAGTGCCTTCAGCTACGGCTATATGATCTATTTCTTCTTCAGAGCCTGTGCTATGACTGTTCTGATGCTGGATGTCAATCCGTTCAACCAGCCTGGTGTTGAAGTCTACAAGAAGAACATGTTCAAGCTTCTCGGCAAGATTTAATTTTAATGACAATGAGGACCTTTTCCCTGACGAAAGGGTCCTTTTTTTACGGTCTGTGCTTAAAGGACCGCCATCTTTAAAATGGTGTCTGAAGGATGTCTCAAGTTCAAAGCCCTGGCTGTAGCAGGAGGAGGTAAAGAAGATGGGGCACCGTGCTTATCCTGCTAACAGGTGATGACGGAATTCTGTGAATCATTTGATGTACCAGTCTACTGCAACGGTCCGGACGGGATCATATTTGAACATACAATGAAGGAAATATGTCCATATCCGTTTGTTTCCTTTGAAAAGAATGCAGTATGAGGGCAAACAAAAGATTTTGAAAATTAAGAATTCAAATATGTAAAGGAATTGCTTGATATATTTCTTGCCTTTAGAGAAACTCTAAGATTTATTGTTATTAAATCTATACAGTTTTTTTCCTGTTTGTTATATAATATTCTCAAGTAAGAGGAATAAAATATGTACACGATCAAGGAAGTTGCTGAAATAGTCGAAGAAAACGAACATACAATCCGTTATTATGCCAAGATGGACCTGTTTCCAAATATCAGAAGGGATAAGTACAACTCCCGTGTTTTCACTGAGGAAGACCTTGATGATGTCCGTCTGGTAATATGTTTGGCTGATACGGGAATGCCTCTGGAAAAGATCAGGGAATTCATGCAGCTTTCTAAGGAAGGTCCTTCTGCCTACAGGCAGAGATATCAGATCTTAAAAGATCATCAGACCGCTGCCCGCAACAGTCTGATCAAGTTCCAGAAAGCCATTCAGCTGCTGGAGTGGCGTACATATCAGTTCCAGCAGAAAGCCAAGTAATCATTTCAAAAGCGACGTACATCGTCGTTTTTTTGTTCTCAAAACATAAATTTCTTTAATGATGTTTCATCTGAAACTGATGAAAAAAACATCTTTTCAGTTCATTTCCTTCTAGTGAACTTTTTTAATGTGATATTTCTTCTCATAAATCGTTTTTTAATGATAGACTTTACATGCGAAGGGAGAAAGGCATGAGCAAGAACTTCATAAAGACCTATTTCAGACTTACATTGCCGGCTATCATTGCCCAGCTGGTTGTATATGTTGTCGATAATCTTAATGTTGCCATTCTGGGTACTTTAAGCGAGAAGGCGATTTCCGGATATACCATTGCCAATCAGAGCTATGATATCTATCTGATGCTGGCCATGGGTCTTTCGGGCGGCTTCCATGTCTATATCTCCCAGCTGTATGGAAACAATGAAAAAGAGAAATGCAACCGGGTACTGAAACTGGGTATTACCATATGCACAGTAGTAGGATTTCTGTATTCTCTGTCAATGTTTGCCTTTTCTGAATCATTTATCCGCATTTTCATTCAGGATGCTGAAAGAGTGGCTTACGGTGTCAGGTATCTGCGAATCTACGCTTTTTCATTAATGTTCTATGGCATGAATCTGATGTTAAGCGGTACTTATACCATAATAGGACACGCCGTTATATCAATGTACAGCGGCATGATCAACTGTCTGGTGTCTCTATTCTTCAGTTATGCTCTGGTCTTCGGTAAATTCGGTTTTAAACCCATGAATGTTGAAGGGGCAGCCTTAGCCATTCTGATTGGCAGATTTGCGGAATTTATCTTCTTAACAGGATTGATGTTAAGGAAAAGTTCAACCTTCAAGCTGTTTACCAGAGGTGTTAAATTGGAAAAGGACGTACTGCTCAGAGTTCTCAAGACCGCTGCCCCACTGGTAGTAAATGAAACCTGCTATGCCTTTGCCTTTTTCATGATCGTGAGAAATCTGTCTCACCTGGATGAACAGTACATTGCCTGCTATACCGTAACCAATAACTGCAATAAGCTTTTCTTTGTTGCTTCCTATGGCTTAAGTCCGGCAGTAGGCCGACTTATCGGACGCAATCTGGGACGGGGTAAGTTTGAGGAAGCCAGAAGAGGAGGAAATGACATACTGTGGATGAATTTCTGGATCCATCTTGTATTCGGAATCGTCATGATAGCACTGTCAGGCTGGATCCCGGGATTTTTCTCCCTGGAAAACAATGTGGCTGCGGTCTGCACGAAAATGCTGATAGCCAAGGCTCTGCTGGGATTTTTCTCCGGCTACAGCAATGCCTTCTACAACATCTTCCGCATCGGCGGAAGTACCAGATACATTTTCTTCTTTGACGGACTGTTCTCTCTGGTATTCCCGATGGGAATCAGCTTTGTGGTTTGCTTCATATATCCATTGCCGTTTCTGTGGGCCTTTGTCTGCATTGATGCGATGAATATTCTCAAGACCGCAATATGTTTCCACCTCTATAACAAAGAGGTCTGGATCAACCAGCTTGCATAGCATTATGTAAAAGTAAGTTACTCTGTTGTATAATAAGACA
>CAMOMM010000141.1 GCA_946619805.1 uncultured Bacillota bacterium
CTGACGGGCGTTCTGACGGGCTTCATCAATCTCATCCTGCCTGCTGCGGGCAAACTTTTCCTTTTCCTGTTCAAACTCTGCCTTTTCCTTTTCCAGTAAGGCGATCTGGTTCTCCAGATATTCACGCTGCTGCACGGCTGTTTCCAGCTGTTTCTGCAGGTTTTCCAGAACGATGTCTTCCGGGGCCTGCTGATCCTGTTTGAAGCGTAAGGCGTCATCAATGATCTCCTTACTGAAACCATAGCGCTGGGCGATGTCCAGAGCATTGGACTGGCCGACGGTATTTTCCAGATAGCGGTAAGTCGGCTTGAGCCGGCTGTGGTCAAATTCCACGGAAGCCATCAGGATGTCTTCATATTGCTGACCATAAGCCTTCAACTTGGCGTAGTGGGTCGTAGCTACGGTATATACCTGCTTGCGGCGGAAGTATTCCAGCACCGCTGAAGCCAGCGCCTGCCCCTCAACCGGGTCAGTGCCGCTGCCTAATTCATCCACAATGACCAGAGACTTGTTGGTAGCCTTGCGGCAGATCCAGGCCAGTTTCTTGATATGAGCCGAGAAAGTCGAAAGGTCTTCCCGGATCGACTGGTTATCGCCGATGTCATAGAAGACATTGTCATACAGAGGTATGCTGGCCTTGCGGCAAGGCAGAGGCATGCCGCTTAAATGCATTACGGTAAACAGTCCGATCAGTTTCAGGGAAACCGTCTTACCGCCGGTATTAGGGCCGGTGATCAGGATCGTTCTGATCGGATCGATAATATGATAGCTGTTTTCGACCACCTTGGCAGGATCGATCAGCGGGTGACGTCCCTTTTCAATAATCAGATCCATGTTGGCTGAGGTTTCTGCCACGATGGCATCGTTGGCCTTTGCCCACTGGGCCTTGGCAAAAATGGCATCCAGCAGACCCAGGGTTTCATTATTGGCCAGATAGCGGTAGCCATCCCCCTTGACCAGCTGGGAAAGGTTGAACAGAATGCGGGCTATTTCCCTGCCCTCTGCTTCCCTGATCATGGAAAGATCATTGTTGAGGTTTACTATCACGGCCGGTTCAATGTAGGTCGCAGCACCGGAAGCGCTGGTACCGTACTGTAAGCCGGCAACAGAATTCTTGTAGGTATTCTTGATCAGGACCACATTGCGGCCGTTACGGGTAGCCACGATGTCTTCCTGCAGATACTGGCCGTTTTTCTGAATGAATTCAGCCAGCTTGGAAGTGATCATGGACTGCGTTCTGACGATCTGCTTACGGATGCGGGAAAGCTCCCGGGAAGCGTTGTCGTTGATCTCACCGGAACGTGAAATGCAGCGGGTGATCTCATCCGCCGTTTTTTCCATTGTTTCCAGGGTATCGGTCAGCTCCAGCAGAGCATCCTTCTCATTTTCGCAGTTTTTAATGTATGATTTGATGTTCTGAACGGCATAGCTGTGATCAGCCACACTCAGAAGGTCCAATGGCGTCAGGGAAGAATCCTTGATGGCCAGTGAAACTGGATATGAAATATCGGTAATGCCGCCAAAAGGCATGCTGCCGTATTTGTAGGTACACTGAATGGCCTGTTCAACGCGTTTCAGTTCCGTCACCACCGGCAGACGGCTGAAAGACGGCTGGGCTTCCTCGATGTTGGTTATTCCCAGAGAAAAACTGCAGAATCTGGTTATCTGCCGTTTAACTTCCGCAAACTGTAATCCGCCGAATCTTTCCGTCATCTTACTTTCCGATGTTATTGATCAGTTCATTCACCTTGGCCGGATCAATGCCGTATTTGACCAGGAACTCCCTGATGGTATCCCGGGAGAGCTTGGAATTGTTGAGCCAGCTGACAATGCTGGTCAGATCTTCTTCCGTTAAGGACAACGGATCTGAAAGCATCTTCTGAATGGCGACATTCTGGGAGAAGGAACGGGAGATCACGGACATGGTCTGCCGTGAGCCCATCTGCACATAGCGTAACAGCGTCTTCTCAATGATATTTTTGCCGTTGGAAATAACGGCTGAGCTTAAGACATAAACCAGCAGCACAAAGAACACCAGAGTCTTGACACCGGAAAACAGTGCTCCCAGTACCCCGTTGATCTGCTTGAGTACCGGCAGTTCGGTAATGGCCTTGAATAACGGCTTCATTAAAGCCAGCACGATCAGTAAAAGTATTACGATGATCACAAACCAGGTGATGTAGTTCAATCTGGTATAAACCAGATCACCGACACTGGTTCCCTTGAATGGAGCCACATTTTCCGGGAAGATCTTGATGATCTCCGCCATGCCCGGAGCCACGATCCAGGCTACAAAGATACAGACCAGTAAGCCCAGTATGGACAGCACTTCCCAGATGAAGCCCTTCTTATAACCCCGTATCAGGGCTATAACCAGCCATACTACCAGGCCGATATTTATCAATGGTATGACATTTTCAGGTATTGTCATTTTGTATTTCTCCTAACTTATAACTCAAGTATTATATCACATTAATCGCAAATTGCGAATAGCGTCCCCGATGTGCTAACATTTAGGTATGAACTACGTATTCAAGGCTGATAAGGATACTACCGAACGCATCATCACTTCCTTTGACAGGGAGTATTTCGTGCAGCCCGTTCCTTACAGCGATTATCGCATCAGCTATGATGACTGCATCATCACCGTATACTCTTCCGGCAAGGTGATGTTTCAGGGTGAAAACCGGCGCATTTATGCCGCTTCCTTCTTCGGACTTGAAGCAACACAGGCTCAGGAAGAAGAAAAGAGCCCTGCCCCTGCCGTTTTCCCACAAGCAGGCAGCGATGAGGTAGGTACCGGTGATTACTTCGGACCGATATGTGTCTGTCGGTGTTATCTTGACGGCAACATCTACAGAAAAGTCGAAAAGCTCAACCTGATCGATTCCAAGCAGCTAAGCGATGCTGCCATCCTGGAAATCGCCCCGCAGTTAATAAAGCATGTCCCGCACAGCCTGCTGATACTTTCACCGGAAAAATACAACAGCGTCCATCAGGAGGCAAACCTCAATAAAATAAAAGCCCTGATGCATAACAAGGCTTACGTCAATCTTAAAAACAAAGGGTTCAGACTGCCCTCTCAGATCGTGATCGATCAGTTCTGCAGTCCTGCTTCATATTACAGATATATCTCTGAAGAAAAGGACATCATCAGAAACATAACCTTTGAAACCAAGGCCGAAAACAAATACGTTTCCGTTGCCTGCGGAGCCATTATTTCCCGCTATGCCTTCCTTACCGAGATGGACAGGATCAGTGAGAAATATGGCATGCAGTTCCCTAAGGGAGCCGGGGAAAAAGTCGATGTCTTCATCAGGGAATTTGTTTCCCGTCATGGTGAGGACGAATTAAGAAAGGTTGCCAAGACTGACTATAAGAACACTGAAAAAGCTCTGCGCTAATCCGCCAGAGCTTTTTTTATGATTTCAATCTGCTGTTCCAGCTTACCGATGTCCTTATGGTCTGCCGGAAGAGTTTTTATAATGTTTTCCAGTTTTTCAATACGCTGAAGGTAACAGCTGCGGAAGGTTTCAGACTTTTCCCTTAACAGATGCGGTCCGAATCTGATCTCCATTTCATCAAGAGTCATTTTCCCTTCCCTGACGACCAGGATCTCATAGTACTTGTAATCCCTGATCATCACTTCATTTTCGATCGCAAAGCCGTTGTCCATCAGCCATCTTCTTAACTTATCGACTTCGTTGTTTATCTGGATGATGATCCTGCAGTCATGGAAATAATCACGGTTTTCGGAAATGATCCCGGTCACCGTGGCATATCCCATTCCGGCGATCACCACGACATCAGCCGGAAAGTCAATCCCGTTGACACCGTATGTCAGATAGACTTCAACATCGTCAATGCCGCTTTCCTGCAGGTTCCTTATGGCGTTAAGTCTGGGACCCTTTCTTAATTCCGAAGCCCGGATAAGCCCCTGATGTCCGCTTTTCTTCAATACGACCGGCAGAAAGGCATGATCGGTTCCCACATCCAGGACATTCTCCCTGGGATCGATAAGGGAAGCAATCGTTCTGATGCGCCTGCTGATCACACTACACCTTGTCT
>CAMOMM010000142.1 GCA_946619805.1 uncultured Bacillota bacterium
TAATATATTAACATTATAATACTTATGATTCTTATGTGAAAATTATTGAAAAGTTATAATTCTTATGATAAGATAAATCGCGGCTGAGGGAGTAGTTTACGCTTCCTGGTGTGATATGTCAACAGCACTGGTTAATAACCTGGCATATCTTAATAGACGAGACTCAGCACAGTTTATTTAGCTGTGCGTGTGAATATGATTGTTCCCTGCACAGAGATTGTGAAAGGGTTTTTTTAATCCCAATTGGAGGTTCTATGAATTATTATCTTAAATCAATTGATGAGACCCTTCAGGAAGTGAAATCTTCTCCTGAAGGACTGAGCAGTTCCGAAGCGGAAAAAAGGCTGGCAGCCAACGGCAAGAACAAGCTGGCTGAACCGCCTAAGAAAACATTCATCCAGAAGTTCGTTGATTCCCTGAAGGACCCGATGATCCTGATGCTGCTGGCTGCAGCCGTTCTGTCAGCCATCACCACCATTTATCAGAACGTTGCCCAGGGAGCCAATGAGTCATACGCTGACCTGTTTATCATCCTGTTTGTCGTAACGGTAAATACTCTGTTAGGCATCTTACAGGAAAGCAAGGCTGAACAGGCCATCGATGCCCTCAAGGAAATGACTGCTGCCACCAGCAAGGTTCTCCGTGACGGTGCCCAGGTCGTTCTGAAATCCGAAGACATGGTCGTCGGCGACGTCGTAGTCCTGGAAGCAGGAGATGCTGTTCCGGCTGACTGCCGTATCATCGACAACCATTCCCTGAAGGTTGAGGAAGCTGCCCTGACCGGTGAAAGTGTTCCTGTCAACAAGATCATGGATATCCTGATGCTGAAGGAAAACTCACTTGACATTCCTTTAGGTGACAGAACCAATATGCTGTACAGCGGTTCAACCATCGTCTATGGCCGTGGGGCTGCCGTAGTTGTAGCTACCGGAATGGATACCGAAATGGGCAAGATCGCCAACGCCCTTAACGAAACAGAAGATGAAAAGACCCCTCTTCAGAAGAAGATGGCTGAATTATCTGCCGTATTGACCAAACTGGTAGTCGGCATCTGTGTATTCGTCTTTGCCTTCGGTGTCATCAGAGCTCTGATCTCCGGCAATCATCAGGACATTCTCGGTGTCATTCTGGAAACATTCATCATGGCTGTTGCCCTGGCGGTAGCTGCCATTCCTGAAGGTCTTCCGGCTGTAGTCACCATCATTCTTTCCATCGGCGTTACCGCCATGGCCAAGAGAAATGCCCTGATCAGAAAGCTTACCGCTGTTGAAACACTGGGCTGTACCCAGATAATCTGTTCCGACAAGACCGGTACCCTGACTCAGAACAAGATGACTGTCGTTGATGAATACACTTCTGACAAAGATCTGCTGGCAACAGGCATGGCCTTATGTTCCGATGCCTACATTGAAGAAGGTGAAACCGAATCTACCGGTGAACCTACTGAAGCCGCACTTGTCAATTACGCTTTCAAAAACAACCTGCCGCGCTATGAATTGGTAAAGCAGCAGCCTAGAGTCGGTGAAGCACCGTTTGACTCCATGCGTAAGATGATGTCAACTGTTCACCAGCTTGATAAAGGCTTCATTCAGTACACCAAGGGCGCCAGCGAAATGCTGCTGGAACACTGCACAAAGTACTTAAATGAAAAGCATGAAGTCGTCCCGATGACTGCTGAAATCAAAAAGGAAATTCTCCGCAACGTCAAGCTGTATGCTGACCGTGCCTTAAGAGTATTGAGCTGTGCCTACAGAGAATACGATAAGCTGCCGGAAAGCTTCGACGCTGAAGTTCTGGAAAACGATCTGACTTACATCGGCTTCGTCGGCATGATCGATCCTTGCCGTCCGGAAGTCTACAATGCCATTAAGGAATGCAGGTCCGCCGGTATCAGACCTGTCATGATCACAGGTGACCACATCGATACTGCCGTAGCCATCGGTAAGGATCTGGGCATCATCACTGATGCTTCCCAGGCCAAGGTCGGTGCTGAGATGGAATCTATGAGTGATGCCGAACTGGTTGAAACCGTTAAGAAAATATCCGTCTGGGCCAGAGTTCAGCCGGAACACAAGACCAGAATCGTCAAGGCCTTCAAGAGCATGGGTTATGTCGTAGCCATGACTGGTGACGGTGTCAACGATGCTCCAAGCATCAAGGCCGCCGACATCGGAATGGGCATGGGCATTACCGGTACTGACGTCACCAAGGGCGTCAGCGACATGGTACTGGCCGATGACAACTTTGCAACCATCGTCAACGCTGTTGAAGAAGGCCGTAAGATCTACGACAACGTCCGTAAGGTATTACAGTTCCAGCTGTCTACCAACATGTCTGAAGTACTGACTGTCTTCGCAGCCAGCGCCATGGGATTTGAGATCCTGACCCCTGCTCATCTGCTGTGGGTCAACATGGTAACCGACAGTGCTCCGGGATTAGCCCTGGGCATGGAAAAAGCTGAAGAAGGTCTGATGCTGCGTAAGCCTAGAAGTTCTGATGAATCAGTATTCGCTCACGGTGCCGGTGTAGATATGATCTTACAGGGTATCTTCATGGCTTGCCTGGTCGTTGGAAGTTTCTTCATTGGTGATCTCATTGAATTTGGTAAAATCGATTTTGCCAGACTGACTGCTGAAGGTTCAGCCCATGGCATGACAATGGCCTTCCTGACATGTAACTTCGTGGAAATGTTCCATGCCGTAAGCATGAGAACCCAGAGAGGAAATCTGTTAAAAATGAAGCATGTTAACTGGTGGCTGTTAGGAGCTTTGGCTCTGACCATCCTGTTAACGGTAGGCGTCATTTACATTCCGTTCTTCAGAGATCTGTTCGGCTTCACAGCTGTATCATTCAAGGAGTTTGCGATAGCCTTCGGCCTCGCCTTCTCCGTAATTCCGGTACTCGAGATCTTCAAGCGGATCTTCAGACGGATCGAAAAGAAGAATAATTAATGCAAGCTAAAAGGGTGATTTCTCAGGAAACCACCCTTTTATTGTGCTCTTTAAGCGTTTTTACCAGTAGATATCAAAGCTGAATGCTCTGGCAACTGTAGACTCACTTACGGCATTTTCCCCGCCCAGAACATAGCCGTCAAAGACATTATGATCATATATGAATTCAGAAATCAGGTTATTGGCTAAAAAGTTTTCATTCTGTACCAGCAGGATCGGTGCCGTAACTATGCTGGCCATCGGTCCGCCGCATAAGCCGTCAGGATAGTTGGAACCGGTAGCCAGGAAGGCAAAATACGGTTCAGAGAAATAATACTCAGCTATCTTTCTTGAGGTGTCAAAACGGTTTTCACCCTTGATTCTGCCAATAATGCTACCGTATTTATCCAGCTGTTTTTCCACTTTCACACTGACGGCTCCTTCACCGCCAATGATATGGAACTCTGACCCCTGTCTTTCCTTCAGGTAAGCTATCTGCCGGTCAGTCAGCTCATCTCCCACCAGCAGCATCGGCAAGGCAATCGGTGAAGCTGACAGAGAATCGGCATAGCCCTTGCCGGTACATACCAGCATGGCACCGTTGCCGCCCCAGGCAAATCCCGCTTCTTCCAGGATCCTGATGTTGGTTTCATAACGGTTGTTACCAGCCAGTCTGACAACGTTATACTTTGAAGCCAGTGAACCGACCCATTCATCCGCAACAGCCCGCTGACCGCCCAGAACATAGATCTTACCGTCATCAGTCAGATGATGTCTGACATAGCTTCTTATATCTGCAGCATTATTCCGGTTGATAAGCAGGATCGGCGCATAATTCTTGATGGCCAGGAATGATCCGCTTAAAGCATCCGGGAAGTTATTACCGGAAGCCAGAATGATTACTTCGGATGGCTGATCTCCATAATAGATATTTATCATATCATCAGCGATGCTCATGGCTGTTTTATATCTGTTATCACCGGCAATTCTGTAAATGGATTGTCCAGGCTGTTCCGGTGAAACTGCCGCTTCACTTTCCCGCCTGTTTGGCCGTGTGGCAGTGACCGTAAAGTAGTAAGTGTTTTTGCCACCGTTGCCACTGTCATTCAGCGCTGCATGACAGTCATGTT
>CAMOMM010000143.1 GCA_946619805.1 uncultured Bacillota bacterium
AGGTAAGGAATACGTTGTACAGGATGGAGACATCATGCATATAAGATTCAATGTTTAAAGGAGGGCATGAAAATGAAATTAATAATCGCAATTGTATCAAACGACGACAGCGCAGCAGTTACATCTACATTAACCGAACACGGATATTTCATTACAAAGTTATCCACTACCGGCGGATTTTTAAGAGCCGGTAATACTACTTTCTTGATCGGTACTGATGAAGAGAATGTTCCGGAAGTTATTGAACTTATCAAGAGTGAAAGCAGCAGAAGAACAGAAATCGTTCCGGCAACTGCCACATTTGATGTAGGACACTATTCTTCTTATCCAATTGAAGTTCAGGTTGGCGGTGCAACGATCTTTGTTCTGGATGTAGAACAGTTTGTCAAAGCATAATAATGATTGGAGCAGGGGATAAACTGCTCTTTTTTGTACAGAAGAAAATATGAGGAAAACAGAAATGAAAAACAGAATAATGGCAGCCATTATGGCAGTACTTTCAGTATTTCCGATCCTGTCAGCTGATCATGTTCAGGCATTGTCATACTATGGCAGCCCGAATACCGGGGACACCAATAATCTGACACTGTGGATAGGATTGCTGATAGGGGCTCTGGTGGCAGCAGCCGTCGCAATAGTGCTGATAAGAAGAAAAGATAAGGAAAAATAAAAACGCTTCATTATTGGTGAAGCGTTCTCATTTTATTAGAGACTCTTTAATAAGTCCTTCAGGTTTTCCATTTCTTCCTTGGAAATGGTAACGCCCTTACCCATCTTTGAACCGTCTGGGTTCCAGGTTCTGATGTCATATACTGGTTCTCGGCCGTTCCAGCTGATGAGATTTAATTCTTTCTTCCATCCGTTTTTCTGTTCGGATAAAATTCCAATGTGTTCTACTACTTCGTAACTAAAATCCATAAGATACCTCTTTCTGTTGATGGTGCGTATACCTATAAATAATAATATATATTATATAAAAAAGAAATAAAAGAATTTTTTCGTTATGATAGAATAAAAATGGTGATGAATATGAGAATAGGACAATCAACAGACATCCACAGACTGGTAAAGGGAAGAGATCTGATACTGGGTGGTGTAAAGGTACCTTATGAATTGGGGCTGCTGGGACATTCAGATGCTGATGTACTGCTTCACGCCATAATAGAGGCGCTGATAGGCGCCATGGGACTTGGCGACATCGGCAGACATTTTCCTGATAACGATGACAGATATAAGGGAATATCTTCGCTTTTACTGCTGGAAAAGACCGCTGAAATGCTGAGGGAAAACGGCTATAAGGTCGTAAATGTTGATTCACTCGTCATCATTCAGGCACCAAAGCTCAAGGATTACATACCGCAGATGGTCAGAAACATTGCTGCTGTGCTGCAGTGTGAGGAAAGCAGAATAAATGTAAAGGCTACAACAGCCGAGCATCTGGGCTTCATTGGAAACGGTGAAGGAGCCATGGCTCAGGCGGTTGCACTGATAGATGAGGTGATATGATGTTTCACTATAAGATCGTATTTGAAGAAGTAAGCGACGCCAGAGCTCTCAAGAGCTTACTGGAAGAGATTGGTGACACCTACGCAAGCGTAAACGCCCGCAGAGCAGAAGCGATCATTGATTCCAGTGCTTCCATAACGGAAATCTGCGAGGTTCTGAGAGACGAGGGTTACGAAATCATTGACCTGGAATTATTATAGAGGATTTGTTTATGAAGACAGGAATATCGGTAAAACCGGAAAAAGTATTGGTCATTCTTCTTTGCGTGCTTTTGACGGTTTTCTGCGGCTGCAGCAACAGCGAAAAAATACCGACCACTCCTTTGGAAAAACTGGAAAGAGATGCCAATACTTTGATCAGCGAGGGAGACTATTCCGGTGGAATAGAGGTATATGCCAAGGCACTGGATGATGAGGCTCTTCATCGGGACGTACTGATAAAAATAGAGAAAACCTACCGTGACTGGATGCTGGAAAAGGCAAAGGACATCAATACGACAATGGATGATCTGCTGCGGATACCGGAAGAACTGAACCGACGTTTTCCGGAATCGGTGGAGTATGCTGAAAAGCTGATGTCCAACATCTGCAGTTCATATCTTTCCAGAGGCCTGGAAAAGGGCATCGATCAGATGGAAGCCATTAAGGATGTTCTGACGGAAAGATATAAAAACAATGAGAACATCAGCAAAACGATCAGTTTGGCAGCAGATAATCTTGTTTACACTCTGCTGACGACGATATTGCGAGAATTCGTGATAGAACAGCTTCCGGAAAAACTGGACAACGAAGAGTTTTCTTCCATCTTCAAGCTGCTTGATGATAAAAACATCATGGAAATCTGCGCAAAGAGCGAGAAGTATAAATTCTTCCCGGTATACAGCTGGGTAAAAGATCAGACAACAATGTTGCTCGATTACAAAGACAGCACACTGGTGATCAGGATGGGATTCCATGATGATGAATGGATGCTGGAACAGGATGGTGCAAGCATCTGTTACCGCATGGATCCGCAGGATAATTCTTCATATACCAGACAGATCGTGTACGGTTACTTTGATAAGGGAATTATTAACGGAAAGTTCGTGGAGCTGACGGAAGTCAGCGGACTGCATCACATAACCGGAAGAACAGAAGGAACAATGAAGGAAAACCTCTTTGACGGAACGGTAACCGGCGAGTTTACAGTGGATGACATGGAGGTTTCCGGAAGCATTACCTTTAAGGAAGGCGTCCCGGTTTCTCTGGGAAAGATCAGCAAGGATGGCATTACATATGACGTGGTATCACACGATGAAAATCATGACATACTCTACAGTAATGAGGAAATGAATTCACTGCACGGAATGATGCCAGACTACAGAATAAGCTATTGATCAGAAAAAAGACAGTAAGTCTTTTTTCTTCTGGTACGCTACATTGTTAGATTATGGTTATTATGCTATAATTTTGAAAGTTATAAGGGAGGTATTTTTATGGGTCGTCCTGTATTCCCAAAGAGAGCAGTCATAACCGGCGGTATGCCTTATGGCAATAAATCTCTGCATTTTGGCCATGTCGGCGGAATGTATGTTCACGCTGATACTTTTGCCAGATTTTTAAGAGACCGCATAGGAAAGGAAAACGTCATTTTTGTTTCCGGTACGGACTGTTACGGTTCACCGATTGCGGAAGGTTATCGCAAGAAAGTCGAAAATGAAGGTTTTACCGGTACCATTGAAGACTATGTAAACGAAAATCACGAACATCAGGAAGAAGCCCTGAAGGCATATGAGATCTCCCTGGATCTTTTCGGTGCTTCCGGCCTGGGTGATACCAAGACTGAACATGCCAAAGAGACAGAGGAATTCATTACAAATCTGTATAAAAACGGCTGGCTGGAAAAGCTGGTAACCAAGCAGTTCTATGACAGCAAGGCCCAGTGTTTTCTGAATGGACGTCAGGTAATAGGAAAATGTCCTATTCAGGGATGTCAGTCAGAAAAGGGCTATGCCGATGAATGTGATCTCGGACACCAGTACATGCCTGAAGATCTGATCGACCCAAAGAGCACCCTTACCGGAGAAACTCCGGAAATGAGAGATGTAGTTAACTGGTATTTCAAGCTTACTGAATGCAATGATCTGCTGGAGGAATATGTTGACGACATTTCCCGTAAGCCAAATGTCAGAAGAATAGTATGGGAGACCATGAAGGAATCACTGGGACAGCCGATCATTTATGTCCGTAAGGAAGGACTGGAAAAGTACCTTGAGATCAGGGACAGTCTGCCTGCACATACTCACAGCGATCTGGAAAACGTCAAGAGTTCCTTCACTGTAGAATTTGAAAAACTGACTGACAGGGAAAAGGCCTGTGAAAGACTTACAGCCAACGGTATCAGATACCGTACCGGCAAGACCCTGGTACCTTTAAGACTTACCGGTAATATTGAATGGGGCGTACCTGCTCCTTCACTGGAAGGTGAAAAAGGTCTGACTGTCTGGGTATGGCCTGAATCATTATGGGCACCTATCTCCTTTACCAAGACCTATCTGAAGAGACAGGG
>CAMOMM010000144.1 GCA_946619805.1 uncultured Bacillota bacterium
GGAAGTGCGGAAAACCTGCAGGTCATTGAGGATACTGTCAGTGAATTGCTGGAAAAAGACAGTGAGGGCAAGCCGATACTGTATTCACCGACCATAATATATCTGCAGTATGGCAAACCGATCGTTCTTCACGAAGGAACGGTCAATTCACATAATGCCCGTGAAAGAAAGATGACAGAAAGGGAGACAGAAAGGCTTCGCTTCAACCTGAGCAGGGAGTTTGAGAAGCTGCTGGACAGATATGAATAGAATTTATGTTATAGGCGGAGCCAATGTGGACATATCCGCCAGATCCTATGAACCTTTAAGAGAATATGATTCCAATCCCGGAAAGGTATCCTACAGTTATGGAGGGGTAGCTCATAACATAGCAGCCAATCTGGCCGGTTATGGCCTGCCGGTGGAATACATTACCGCTTTTTCAACAGATAACTGGGGCCATCTGCTGCAGAATGAATGTGTTAACCGTGGCATTTCAATTTCCGCCAGCCAGATCATTCCGGATGAAGGAACATCTCTTTATCTGGCTGTAGTTCAGCCGGATGGGGAAATGAAGGTAGCTATTGCCGACATGGAAATACTGTCCAGACTTGATATCGAAGCTCTGGCAGATGTACTGGGACGGCTTGATCAGGATGACATGCTGGTCCTTGATACCAATCTTACCCGGCAGCAGATAGGCAGAATCATTGAACTGACCCACTGCCGCATTTATGCTGATCCCATCAGCATTGCCAAATCGTCAAGAATTATGCCTTATCTGGGCAGGTTAGAGATGCTCAAACCTAACAATTTTGAAGCTGAATTCATTTCCGGGCAGCATCTCAACAGTGAAGAAGACTATGGGAAGATCCTTAAATGGTTCATGAAACAGGGCTGCAGCAGCATTGTCATCAGCATGGGAGCTAAGGGAGTTATTGCCGGAAAGGGTGAAGAAGCCTATCATCTGTCAAATGCATCAATTGAGATAGTGAATACGACCGGGGCAGGTGATGCCTTTATGGCCGGTTACATCTATGGTCAGTATAACAGGTATGATTTCCTGGATTGTCTGCGCTATGCTCTGGCCGGCAGTGCCATTGCGGTAAGAAGTCCCGATACGGTCAGCAGTGAGATAAATGAAGAACTGCTGAAATATTATTATGAGAAAATAAGGAAGGAATCAGTTGTTACTGTTATAAAATAGCATATGAAGAAACGGATCCTGATTATTCTGGCTTTGATGGTATTGTCGCTGTCAGGGTGTTCAAAGGGGAAGATCATTGACAAGACAGCCCCTGAATTAATAAAAATGTTCGATGACGGACAGTCTTTTGTAATGTATGCCGGCACCAGCAACTGCGGTACCTGTGATGAATTCCGCGACATTCTCGGTCAGGTGCTAAATGATTATGATCTGACGGTCTATTATCTGCTGGCTGATGATTATGAAGATGAAGACGTAAAGAATCTGATATATAATTACTTATATAAACTGCAGTGGACACCTACAATGTACATTGTGGAAAACGGCAGGGTCGTTAACCTCAATGAGAATGAAAACAATTCGCTGATGCATGTGGGATCCCTGAAGATATGGTTAATGGACAATGGAGCAATCTCAGACTAAGATCACGGAAGCACTGACTAAAAAGGATCTGATAAAACAGTTAAAGGACCTGGGGGTCAGGGAAGGAATGGTACTGGAAGTGCATTGCGCAATGCACTCTTTTGGCTATGTCATCGGAGGCAGCCAGACGGTGGTGGATGCCCTGCTGGAAACCGTGGGATATGGTGGAACAGTAGTTATGACCATACAGGCCGGGGACAATACCGAACCTTCCTTCTGGATCGATCCGCCGATAAACCGTAATCTGTGGCAGACGGTCCGTGACAACATGCCGGCCTTTAAACCCGATGAGTCTCAGTTCCGCATGATGGGTGCCGTGGCGGAAAACCTCAACCGCCGTCCGGGCGCATATCGCTCATATCATCCATGCTGCAGCTTTGTAGCTTATGGAAAGTACGCCAAGCTGATTACTCACCAGCATGAACTGAATTTCGGACTTGGTGAAAAAAGCCCGCTGGCGGCTTTATATCAGCTGCCAAGCTATGTTCTGTTATTGGGCGTCGGATACGATAACTGCACGGCCATGCATCTGGGAGAATACCGCTCCAATGCCCGCCCGGTTGAACTGCAGGGAGGTGCCATTGAGGAAAACGGCTACCGCAAATGGGTAAGCTATCTGGAGTTAAGGCTTAATTCTGATGAATTCACGGAGATCGGCAAGCGCATGGAGGACTTCGTTGAAGTCAGAAAAGGAAAAATTGGCCACAGCGATGCCAGACTTTTCTCACTGATTGAAGCTGTTGATTTCACTGCTGAATATCTGAAACAGAAATATGTAGACTGATCATAAAACACAGGCTTTAAACGGCCTGTGTTCTGCTATAATGATTACAAAGGAGAAATACTATCATGAAACTATTGCTGACCGGTGTAGACGGTAATCTGGGCTCAGCTGCAGCTGAGATCCTTCTGACTCTTGAACCGAAGGAAAATCTTGTTTTCTGCGGTTACAATCCTGCATCCCTGAAGAAGTATGAAGACCTTGGTGTTGAAACACATGTAACCAATTTCAATAATCCTGATGGTCTGGTGGAAGCCTTTAAGGGAGCTGATGCCCTTGCTCTGATCTCAATGCCGTTTGTCGGGCCAAAGAGACAGAATGCTCATAAGAACTGTGTTGATGCTGCCAAGGCAGCCGGCGTGAAGAAAATCATTTACACTTCACTGGTAAATGCCGGAGACGAAACAAATCCATCCGTGGAAAAGAAAGACCATATTTACACGGAAAGATATATTGCTGAACAGGGACTGGATTACATTTTCCTGAGAAATTCCCAGTATGCTGAAGCCATGATCACCAACTATTTTACCTATGTCAAGATGGGCGGACCTCTGACCAACTCTCAGGGAGACGGCTTAATGGCTTATATTTCCCGCAAGGACTGCGCAAAGGCTGTTGCCTATGCCCTGCACAGAGCCTTTGAACCTCAGTACGATCACGCCATCCTGAACATCAACGGACCTGAATTGATGACGATCAGCCGTTTCTGTGAAATCGGTAATGAAGAGACCGGAAACAATGTCGGATATCAGTTCGTTACTGACGAGGAAAACTATCAGATCTTTGATGCCATGGGTGTTCCGAGAACTACTGACGGAGTATTCCTGAAGGGCAGTGAAGCACCGTTCTCTTCTGACGGCATGGTAACCTTTGCCCAGGCAATCAGAGAAGGAAAGATGGATGTCTGGACTGATGACTTTGAAAAGCTGACCGGTGACAAACCAGTCACTGTCAGGGAAATGTTTGCCAATAACAGTGAATATCAGATTGGCGAGCGTCATTCAAAGGATAACTAACTGAGCGACAAAATGAAAATGGCCTTCGGGCCATTTTTACTTGCAGTAATCGGTGCTCTCAATTGCCTTTTCTATGATTCGGGCAATTGTTTCCAGGTTTTCCCTGTCTTCTTCATCAAAACGCCGCAGTTTTGGAGAGTCAATGTCCAGGACTCCGAACAGTTTTCCTGCAACATGCAATGGAATTACTATCTCGGAATTGGAGGCGCTGTCACAGGCAATGTGCCCCGGGAATTCATGAACGTTTCTGACCAGGAGCGTTTCATCCCTTACGGCACTGCTGCCGCAGACACCTTTGCCCATTTCTATGATCTCACAGGCTACCTTGCCCTGGAAAGGGCCCAGGATCAGTCTGTCGTCACGGTAAAGATAAAAACCTGCCCAGTTGAGATCGTCCAGATTATCCATCAGCAGGGCTGAGGCATTGGAAAGCAGAGTGATCAGGTATTTCTGATCGCTCATCAGGCCTTCAAACTGCAAAATGAGATTTTCGTATGTTTCCTTTTTCATGACTGAATTATAACACAACACGGTTTTTTCAGTGGAAATATTTGACTGTGATTGTATAATATTATGTGGACAGGGGTGCGAAAGCTGAGAGTTACCCTTAGTACCTGATCTAGTTAGTACTAGCGTAGGGAG
>CAMOMM010000145.1 GCA_946619805.1 uncultured Bacillota bacterium
TTATTGCCAGTTTCAGTATTTCCGCAACATAATCTTCTACCTTGCTGAAAGGATAGCTTCCGTTAAGGTCATACCTGACGATAAGATCAAGATGAGCCAGTACACTGTAGTCCTTGAAGACCTTCATGACCTCATATGTTTCCCTATAGTACAGTTCGTTGTATTCCTGCTGCGTCTTTCCCTTCTGGAAATCCTGATTCCACAGTTCCTTATTATCGATCTGATGCATTGACAGCAGAACAAAGTCCAGTTCATCACGGTATCTTTCATACAGCAATCTGTATCTGTCAACGGTAACTGTCTGAATGCCGAATTCAAGTCCCTGTCTGATGGTTATCCTGTTTCCGTATCTCTCTTTCATCAGGTGAAGCTTGTCAAAATAAGCAGGATAGTTGACATTAGCCATCGGTTCAAGTGAACCGGCTCCTGTTCCTACCCCATCACCTGTACGGTACTGGATATTTCCTTCGCTCCAGTCCTTTTTAATGCCGTAATCGACATGATCGGTAAAACAGATCTCCTTAAGTCCCAGTTCAATGGCCTTTTCTATCTGATTCTCCATTGGTTCGTTGGAATCGTCACTGAATTCCGTATGTACATGATAATCTGCTCTGATCATTTCCATTACCCCTTTTCCACAACAATTATACACTTATATCACACAGAAAGACCACGTAAAAAAGCCCGCCGTTATTAAGACAGCAGGCTTCTTATTCTATACGAATGATGAACCTCCGGTTACGATCCAGCAAGCCAGAATTGCACAGATCAGGGCACTTACATAAATGTTGCCGGTCTGACGGTAGATGTATGAACTGATACCGCTGTATACCACGATCTGCGGTAATAACAGGATCATCAGCGACATGAACGGACCACCGAAAGTTGAACCAAACAGCAGGTCAGCACCAGGTCCCAGATTTGCGAAGAACGGGATGTATTCCAGTAAGACGATCAGAACGATTCCCCCGCACATTACCAGGGCCGTACGTCCCCAGGTCTTAATGAATCCGACAAATCCCTTCTGATAGGTACAGTTGCTTCGAAGCGTTACCAGAGCCTTCTGTTCTGCCATCAGGAAATAGGCGGCAAAGAACAGAATGTATACCGCAAACTGGCCAAGTCTCATCAGATTGAAGGTAGACAGCATTGGCCATATGATACGCAGATCCAGTTTGAACAGCATGTGATAAAGTGCCACAAACAGATAGACAAACAGTGCCATCAGCACTACCAGAAGAACTGACTTTCCAATGTAGCTGATATCAAGAGCGTTTCCTGCTTCCCTGCTGGTCCAGCCCTTTTCATACAGAGTCTTCTTTCTCAAGTTCTTCTTTTTGTTCTTCCGTCTGATTATCAGATTGATGATAACGGTAAACAGCATGATAAACAGATACCAGGTTATCAGACCGTTGCCGACCGTCATGCGGAAGATGTTTTCCGGCAAAGGTACCAGGGCATGTCCCAGCTGAGTGGCAAACGGATACAGTATGCCGGCTACCAGAATGGAGATCAGGGCACTGATGAACCATTTCTTTCCCTTTAACATACCTTCTCTGCCAGGTTTATCCTGTCTGACATGGCTGAAGAAAGGCACTTCGATCATGAAGGTCATACATGACAGCATGGCTGCCAGCATTAACAGTAAGGCAGCCAGATTCAGCCATTCCTTGCCCATGGCTTTCAGATCTGACGAAGCCAGTTCTGTCTTTATACCCAATGCTTCAGTGAACCAGTCAATGGCAACAGAGAGCCCATGGGCATCATGGGTAGTCAGACGGTGGTTGGTGTATAACAGTTCCATCCTGCGGGCAGAACCGTCATTAAAGTCACCATAGGTAGTATTCCATTCACCGGTTTTATTTATTCCCAGAAATTCCTTTCTCAGATCACTTTCCAGCAGCCTGTCGGAAACGGTATTCTGATAATCGCGGAAATAGGAGAACTCATCATACTTGGCCTGTAACAAGAGAACATTATTGAAGTATATCGAGGAATCATGGACGGAATTTCTGAACAGTTCCCCGCACTGCAATACCGTCGCCTTAGGTGTTATATCCTGGCCTGCGCTGTTTCTCGCTCCGGAATATGCCGCTGACACAGACCATGATGCCCAGGTTCCCATTGAATGACCTGAGACTGCCAGTCTGGTTGGATCAACGTATTCCAGTTCGCTTAACCACCTGTATCCCTCAATGCCTCCTTCAGCTGAATCCTTTATGGAGTTTCCTTCGGAGTCCTTTGAATACTTGTCCTTGAAGAATGTCAGATTGGAAAAGTTCATCAGGATCTTATAGCGGTTGGTTCCTCCTATTTTCTTAAAGGTACCTTTCGCTTCACTTTCCTCTCCATAGTTAACGCTGACCTTATGATTGACATAACCTCTTTCCAGTAAACCCGGAACAGTCTTGCCATGGCCGTATTCATCAATGGCCAGTACCACAACACCCCTTCTGGCCAGCTCTATTGAATAAGCCCGACAGGTTTCATGGTCATTCTGATAACCGTGCAATAACAGTACTCCCGGAGCCTTATTGTCCCGGGTAGCTGAAACAGGTTTATACAGTTTGTAGGAAACATTGCCTGCCTCAGTCCGGATCACTCCTTCGCTGATCCTGATATTTCCGTTATCGTTCTGGATCCCATTGGCCAGAAACATGCAGACAAAAGACGACAAAACCAGTATTGCCGTCAAAATCAGTGATTTCTTCTGACTTGGTGTCACATTATTCTCCTTCCCCGGTGTTCATTTCATGTACACCGTATTGTTCAGTTGTTATATCTGATGATCTTCCAGCTTTCAGCCAGCGCCTGCAGACTCCAGGCGGCATTGGCCGGTGAAGTTGAGGGCAGACGGATGCACTTGCGTCCAATCTGATTTTCCATGTATTTTACATAGATCCTTTCAGCCTTACTGCCATTTACATATATGTTTCTGATATCTGCCTTATCCAGGATAACGGAAAGATCATTTACCCTGACATTGGTGATGGAGGCATCTGAAGATCCCTTTATCTCACAGCTGGCAATGACATCCCATACCGCCACCCCATGTTTTAACAGAAATGCTTTCTTTTCAGCTATGGTCTCAGGAACAGCGTCTTCAAATACTTCAGCCAGTACCTTCCAGAAACGGTTGCGCGGATGGCCATAGAAGAACCCGGTTTCTCGTGATCTGACCGAAGGAAAACTGCCCAGGATGAGAACTCTGGAATTTGCGTCATAGACCGGTGACAATGGATGTATTACTCTGTTTTCCTTCATTAAATCCATTTTATCATTTTCCATCCATATTGTGCCAATTACCCGCAGGAAAAGGAGCCGTGTGGCTCCTTTATTAACCGCTAAATATTCAGTGACTTGTCTTTCGGCCAGGCAATGGAATAGTTCAGATCAAATGTTCTGGTTTCCGAAGGTCCCAGATCAAAGTCCCATCTGACCTGTCCGCTCTTTTCATCAAAGCTGCCGCCGGAGATGTTATCCCTTTCCACCACAATGGTCTTATCCTGAGAAACAGGTACCTGATCCAGCAGGGTCAGCCGGCATGCCTTATTCTTGGCTGAGGTAACCTTGATCTGATATTCATACTCTGTTTTCTTCTGCCCTTTCAGAAGAACATTTGAAGTGTATTTCTTCTTCTGTTCTCTCTTGACCCTGACACTCTCGTCTCTTCCTAAGGAAATGTCGTAGGTATCCTTAGTCAGGTCGGCATTGATGAACACATTGCCCAGATAGGTTCCCTTATGGTAGATGCTGGCTTCAGTCTGCAGGATGTTTTCAATATCGGCTGTCTTTACTTCCCCGGCCAGATAACCGAATTCATCGCCCTTAGGAACACAGACAACATGGTAACGGCACGGTATCTCCGTGATCTGCAGCTCGGCATTGGTGCTGTTTTCGTTGGTTACGGTCCATAAACCGTCGAGTTCGTATTCCATCATGGTATCATTCTGAACAGCCACTGCCGAAGGATTGCTGACGGCATCAAACATCATTGGCATTTCAGC
>CAMOMM010000146.1 GCA_946619805.1 uncultured Bacillota bacterium
GGGATCTTCAGGCTGCGCGCCAGTTCAAACAATGGACCGTAATCACGGAAATCACCGTTATTCTCATAGCCGGCCAGATCAATGCCTACCAGTCCTTTACCAAGCAGTTCACCGGATACACGGACTGTTTCCTCATTTTCTTTCCAGTTGAAGGCAGCATTCGGTCCCTTATGCATCAGACAGTTGATTATGCCAATCTTAATGTCCGGAAAATCAGCCATGCCCTGTCCGGCTCCGTCAATTACAGCCTGTAAGGCTTCTTTCTGAGATAACCCTCCCTTACAGTGCTGCTGGGAAGCGAATCTGATCTCTGCATAGATCATGCCTTTTTCATTCAGCCTTCTGGTCAGATCATAGGCAGCATAAAACAGATTTTCCCTGCTTTGCAGAATGTCGCACATCAGGTCAAACTTGCGGAATCCGTCTTCCCTGCTTTTATACTTTGTTGCATAGACAATGTCATAGTATTCTTCAAAAGAAGTATTCTCAGGGATGGTGCCTAGTTTAAGTGACTGATCATAAGCCCATACCAGATCAAGTGATCCATCCAGGTGCAGATGCAGATCTACCAATGCTGTTCTCTTCATAATCACACTCTCCTAAAGTATTCCTATTTCCTTCAGCTTTTCCGCCGTTTCCCGGGCAGTGGTGAAGTATATGCCCGTTCCTCCGGCCTTTTCCCACTGTTTCAGGTTGGCTTTTAAGTCATCGATCAGAATGCAGTTCTTGCCGGTGGCATAGTTCTGTTTCTCCTTGCGCAGGCAGGTGATTACCGGTATGTCCTTACCGATGTACTTTACCACCCAGCCCAGCTTGTTGTCACGGGCTTCAATCACACCTCTTTCCGGTTTAGGAATGCCGGTCAGGATCTGAACATCATATTTCTCATACAGTTTTCTTAACAGTTCAATTGACCCTTCAACCGGTTTAAGTGATGCATAGAAATCCTTATGATTTCTGATGGCTTCAAACAGTTTGTTATCAGCTTCCGGATCATATTTCTCCTGATCCTTCGGCTTCATGTGCAGTAATTCAATTACCCCGCGGTTAAAATCAGCCAGGACCCCATCCATGTCGAAATAGATCGTCTTAACTCTGGCATTATCAATCTTATCCAGAGTTTCCTTCCTGATTTCTTCTCTTAACCGCTTCATGTATGGCGAAAACTGTACGTTTTCTTCGGCATAGCTGACATTCAGCCTGTATTCCAGACCGCTCCAGGTCTCAATGTCGGATTCATTATGCTGGATCACTGCTTCCAGCTTGTCCATGCATTTATAGATCCTGGCTTCCTGAGTTTCCAGCCGGATCATTTCCTCATACAGTTCCTTCATTTCAGTTTTATACGGTTCCGGCAGAGTCTTTACCCATTCAAACAGGATCTCATCTTCCATCCGGGAGTCCTTGTCAGTCTTAAGGAATGACGGTATGTCACCGGTAAAGGCTTCACCCAGGTCATGAATCAGGCACATTCTGATGACCTTATCCATGTCAGCATCCGGAAATTCATCTCTGACCAGAAAAGCCATCAGGGTCATTCTCCAGCTGTGATCAGCCACGCTTTCATGTCTTCCGCCTGAAGTATAACAGTGGCGGGTAGCATCCTTCAGCTTTTCAGCCAGATGCATTACTTTCAAAAGTTCCTTAGGTTCCATAAGACAGACCTCCCATACACTGTCAATTTTACCATATCCGGATATCTCCTTCATTGAATTTATCCGTTCCCAAAGAAAAAAGGAGCTTAACTCCTTTTTCCCGTTAACTTATTTTCATCTTATTGCTGATGATGACGCCCAGAACCATCGGAACACTGTCAGCTACAAATGCCACCAGATTGCGGATGATCTTGATATTGAAAGGTATCGCAAACAGTGCCACTTCAATGACCGTCTTGATCACCGCAATGCCAATGAATACACCGGCAACACAGATCAGGGCCTTCAGCCAGAGTTTATCTGTCTTTTTCAGCAAATATCCGCAGAATAAACCGACGAAAAGCTGACCTGCTACCCATCCGGGAGGAAAGGCACTTCCCACAAATGAGTTGGCTATGATGCATCCCAATACCCCTACCAGAGTCCCTTCCATACCGAAAAGATTCAGAAAGGCACCGAAAGCCAGATAGCCGAAATCGGTCTTGATCTGATTGATCAGAGGTATCTTGACTGTCATGGACAGTACAACATATAAGGCAATGCCCATGCCCAGGTAGGTGATCTTTTTTGTTCTGTTCATCTAGCTGATCCTATTTTTCAAAAGGCTTGAGATCCTTGACACAGTCTTTAGGATAGATCCTGACTTCATCGTTATCCAGATCGATCAGGATGTATCTGTCATTACCCATGCCCAGCTCCTTCATGTAGCTTAACTGTCTGTGACCGTGTCTGGTTTCAATTCTTTCCTTAAGAGCCCTGTTTTCTTCCGGCTTCATCGCATAGATGATATCCACACAGGCCTGATCAATGGCCAGTATGTCTGTAGATGCCAGAATGCCGACATTAGGAGTAACGACAGGTGCAGCTGCCAGACCTTCACAGTCACAGGAGACTGACATGTTTCTCATGACATTGACATAGCAGACATGCTTGCCGAAGTAGTCAATGGTAGCCTTGGTTGATTCGGAAATCTTTTCCATCAGTTCTTCCTCGGCAACATCCCACTGTGAACTGTTGGAATGGATCCACTTCTTGCCGATCTTGCCGTCCGCGCAGCCAATGCCGATATTCTTGTTGGAACCGCCGAAACCGCCCATGACATGTCCCTTGAAGTGAGTCAGAACAACGAGATTCTCATATCTTAACATGTTCTTGCCGACAGACATTTCCTTGAACCACTTGCCGTCTTCAACCGGCAATAAGGCTGTACCGTCAGCGTCAGTAATGTCAACCGGACAGAAATCCCAGCCGTTGACCTTAAGAGTTGCACGGTGCTTGGAAGTAGTATCTCTGTCACCGGCATAATAGGTATTGGTTTCAATGATGGTGGCATCAGGCAGATATTCATCTACCAGTTCCTTTACCCAGGCACTTGGAATGATGTTCGGTCCGTTCTTTTCGCCGGTATGCAGCTTGATGGCTACCTTTCCGCAATCGCAGATGGCTCCTTCAACCTTTTCATAAGCTTTCTTAAGTCCTTCAGGTGAAAGATCACGGGTAAAATAGACAATAGATTCATTCCCGGTTCTTTCATTGTAAGGTACGTATCTTGATCCGTCTTTCATATAGTAACTCCTTTCATCCGGTCTACAGACATGCCCTGTAAATAGCCAGGCAGTCTTCCTTAGTCAATGGGGCAAAGCCCTCTAATGGCCCGTTTCTGGTGATTCTGGCGGCCATTTCCTCAAAATGCTCATCGGTAATGCCCAGATCGGTCAGATTGTCAGTCAAACCCAGATCCTTATACAGGAAGTCTTCCAGGCTTCTGATTCCTTCCAGGGCAATTTCCATGTCAGGAAGATTGTAGTCGATCTCCCAGACTTCAACACCGAATCTGACGAACATCGGCAGAGTTTCCTCATTAAGTACATGTCTCATCCATCTCGGTGTAACAATAGCCAGCCCTAAGCCATGAGTGATGTCATAGAACGCTGAGAGTTCATGTTCCAGCGGATGACAGCTCCACTTGTTAGGGGTATCAATTCTGATGAAGTTATTGATGGCCCAGCTGCCTGCCCACATCAGATTGGCTCTGGCTTCATAATTATCCGGCTGTTCCAGGGCAACCGGTGCATTTCTGATCACGGTCTTCATGATGCCTTCGGCAAACTTGTCCAGCATGTAGAGACCGTTATCCTTACGGGCAAAGTAGGTTTCGGAAATATGCGAGAAGATATCCGCACTGCCGCACGCTGTCTGATATCTGGAAACCGTATAAGTCAGCGTCGGATCCAGGAATGATACCTTCGGCAGCAGCTTTGAATCGGCACGGCCGATCTTTTCATGTGTGTCCATGTTACTGATGACGCCGCCAGGGTCCATTTCACTTCCGGTTGCGGCCAGT
>CAMOMM010000147.1 GCA_946619805.1 uncultured Bacillota bacterium
CAGCTATATTGACGGCATTGTCAACTGCCGCAAATATCAGCCTTTCGATATCCAGGAAGCTGATCTTATCCTCCAGAAACAGCTTTACAGCCATTTCATTGGCCCCGTTCATGACTGCCGGCAATATGCCCCCGGCCTTGCCGGTATCATAAGCCAGCTTCAGTAACGGGAATCTTTCTTCCGAGAGTTCATTGAATTCCAATTTGCCGATCTTTACAAGATCGAGATGTTCGGAATTGTTTTCAATTCTTTCCGGATAGTTGAGCGCGAACCGGATCGGTACGCGCATGTCAGCCACACCCATCTGGGCCATGACGGCATGGTCCCTGAATTCAACCAGTGAGTGCACAATGCTTTGCGGATGTAATACGGTCTTGATATGATCATAGTCAATATCAAAGAGCCAGTGAGCTTCAATTACCTCAAAGCCCTTGTTCATCATGGTAGCCGAATCAATGGTGATCTTCTTGCCCATGCACCAGTTAGGATGATTCAGAGCCATTTCCAGAGTTACATCCTTCAGCTGGTCACGGCTCAGGTTACGGAAGGATCCGCCTGAGGCCGTAATGATCAGGTTCTCAATTTCAGAATGATCATATCCCAGTATGCACTGCAAGATTGCTGAATGCTCAGAATCGATAGGTATTATTCTGACACCCTTCTTTCTGGCAAATTCCATGATGATCTGACCTCCGGCAATCAGGGTCTCCTTGTTTGCCAGCGCCACATCCATGCCGTTATTGACGGCATTGACAGTAGGAAGTAATCCCACAAAACCCTGTAAGGCGTTAATGACCAGATCAGCCTTCTGATTGGTCAGTTCTATTAAGCCCTGCTCACCGGTGAAGAATTTACATTCAGGGTAAAGATTTTTCAGATCTTCCCTGTCATCGGAAGAGCAGATGCTTTCCAGGGTTTCCGACAGTGTTTCATGCTGTGATATCAGGACGTTTTCGGGATCATTTCCCACGGAAACGCCTACCAGTTTGAATCTGTCGGGCTGTTGTCGGATTACGTCAAGAGTTTTCTGGCCAATGTTTCCACTGGCCCCTAATAGAATTACTTTTTTTCTCATAACATTACCAACATTAATACATATAACCACATGGTATTAAAGGAAATGGAATCTATTCGATCCAGTACACCGCCGTGTCCCGGAAACAGTGAACCAAAGTCCTTGATACCGTAGTGTCTTTTTATGGCCGAGAAGGCCAGATCCCCTATCTGCCCGATCACGCACATCGTTAGCGAGCCGACGATAAGGAAGCTTATCGGGACCAGTTCTTTGACGTACAGAGTGAAATATCCGAATACAAATGATATGACAGCCCCCAGGATAAATCCTCCCACTGAGCCCTCTATCGTCTTTTTAGGAGATATTCTTTCGTTGAGCTTGTGCTTGCCGAAGAGACGTCCGGCAAAGTAAGCCCCGGCATCCGTTACACAGGTCGCAAAGGCCATGTAGAACGGCATCATGTTGGAGATCTCATAGAAACGGGTAAATCCGCCGATCATCATTCCGATGATGTTATAGTACATGAACATTACCCCGATATCCGCAAACTGAACCTTTTCATTGAATATCAGCATTGCAAAGAGAATTATCAGGATCAGAACATCAACCAGGAAGAAATACTGCATTCCTCCCAGATTGGAGAATATGACTGCCAGTACCATGACATAGGAAATCAGCTGGAATGATACCGGCCAGCTTTTTTCGGTTATCTTGATCATTTCATTGGCACTGATCAATCCCAGTACAACGGCTAACACCCAGAAGGCAATTCCACCGAAATACAGAATCGGTGCCAGTATGGCTATCAGAACGAACGCTGTGATAACTCGCTGCTTCATTGTAAACCTCCGAATCTTCTGTTACGCTGCATGAAATCCTTAATTATGCTTTCCAGTTCCTCACCGCTGAAATCAGGCCAGTGAGTCTCGGTAAAGTACATCTCCGCGTAGCTTAATTGCCATAACAGAAAGTTAGAAATACGGTAATCCAGAGAGGTCCTGATCAGCAGTTCCAGCTCCGGGTAGTCGCGTGTGTAAAGATATCTGCCGAATTCTTCTTCCGTGATCTTATGATCAGGATCCTTCAGATTGGCAACATATTCATTGATTCCGTCCACGATCTCGCTGCGGCCGCCATAATTAACCGCAAACACCAGGGTCATGGCCTTATTATTGGCGGTACGCTCAATGGCCTTATCCAGGATATTAACGGTTTCCTGAGGCAGTCCTTCCTTACGGCCGATCATTTCCACTTTGATGTCATTGGCCATCAGTTCTTCCAAATACTTTTCAAAGAAGATCTTCGGCAGGTTCATCAGATAGCTGACTTCATCTGCCGGCCTTTTCCAGTTCTCTGTGGAAAAAGCGTAAAGGGTCACTACCTTTACACCTAGTTGACTGGCTTTGATCGCAATGTTACGGATATTCTCGGCACCTTTAAGATGGCCATAGCTACGGGGCTTGCCCTGCGCCTTGGCCCAGCGCCCATTACCATCCATAATGATGGCAATATGCTGCGGAACAGAATTCATGACTAAAGCTTCATTAATTCCCGGCACTTCTTGGCACAGACCTCATCAGCTTTTCTGATGTATTTGTCAGTGAGTTCCTGAACTTCATTCAGCATGTCCTTCTGAGTATCTTCCGGAATGGTCTTGTCCTTTTTGATCTGGTCATTGTAGTCACGTCTGACATTTCTGACAGCGATCTTGGCTTCTTCAGCCATTTCCTTGACCTTTACGGCATATTCCTTACGTCTCTGTTCAGTTAATGGCGGAACTACAATTCTGATCTGGGTTCCTTCATTCTGCGGAGTAAGACCGATATTGGCCGCAAAGATGGCCTTTTCAATATCCTTGACGATTCTCATCTCATAAGGCTTGATCAGTAACTGCTTTCCTTCAATAACAGATATTGAGGAAATCTGATTGATCGGTGTGGCCATACCATAATAGTCAACCTCAATGTGAGCGACCAGATTAGGGTTGGCGCCGGATGTTCTGATGGAAGTAAGAGCACTGCTGTAGCGTTCAATTACCTCTTCCATCTCCATTTCTGTCATTTCAAGATCTATCATGCTATTCACCTCCTGTGATAAGCGTTCCGATATTTTCGCCCATGCAGGCGCGGGAGATGTTGGCGATGTCATTCATGTTGAAGACAATGGCGCCAACGTTGTTTTCCTGGCACATGCTGGCAGCAGTCAGGTCAATGACGCCCAGCTGTTTGTCCAGAACTTCCTTGTATGTAAGGTGATCATATTTAACGGCTGTCGGATCCTTTTTAGGGTCTGCGGTATAAACACCGTCTACTCCGTTTTTGGCCATCAGGATAACTTCTGCCCCGATCTCACAGGCTCTTAGAGCTGCCCCTGAGTCAGTTGAGAAATAAGGATTACCGGTACCGCCGCCGAAGATGACGACTTCACCGGCTTCCAGATGCTGGATGGCCTTTCTGGCATCAGCTACATCAGCTGCTCTTGGAACTTCGACTGCTGACTGTACATAGGCCGGAACACCATTGATCTCCAGGGCACCCTGGATAGCTAAGGCATTGATCAGTGTACCGAGCATGCCCATCTTGTCAGCCTGTACTCTCGGTAATCCCAGCTGTGAAGCAAACTTGCCTCTGATGATATTGCCACCGCCGACAACGATGCCGACCTGGACACCCATGGCCAGTACTTCCTTCATTTCTTCAGCCAGGCTCTTTAACAGTTCCGGGTTGAAGGCGTTATCAGGAGCCGCCAGGGCTTCGCCGCTAAGTTTAAGTAATACTCTCTTATACATATGTTTACCACCTTATTTAATTATTATAAGCGTTAATGCTTTTTGTCAACTCTGCTAATTGCAGTCAGCTTCAGTGATATAGACTTCACGAGGCTTGGATCCGTTGACCGGTCCGATG
>CAMOMM010000148.1 GCA_946619805.1 uncultured Bacillota bacterium
TTCTGCCATTTCCGATAGAACCGTTTCTCCAGCTGCAGTCCGTCAGCATCGCGGTCTTCCATGATCTGTTTTTCGATCCGGTCCCTTTCCCGGTAGTATTCTGCCGGGATCTTCTTGCCTAACAGAGATCTCTGCCATTCCTCCATATTATACCAGTATTCAGCCTCATTCTTCCGGTTTTCCTGATAAATGATGCCTTTTTTACCGAAACCGTAAGCCTTGAAAACAGAAAGACACGGACGGCTGCTTCCGGTTACGTATATTCTTATTTCCTGATCCTTCAGTTCAACTACCATTGAGGAAGTAGTCTGATCTGCAAACAGATCTCCCGCATGCATGCATACGGAAGAAACCGTTCCGCACGCCATGGGATTATCTGCATCGTGCTGACGCAGCATGCTGAAAGCATCATGGACATTTTCAAGCCTGTGACTGTATGTACACCGTCTTCGCCTGGCTGCCTGCGAGAATGTGGAAAACAGGAAATCGGAATAATGCTTCCGGAAGTGGACTCTTTCCCCGCTGTAGCAATCACAGTCATCCCCCAGCATCAGTCTGTTGGAAATTGAAGCATGATCATACTTCTTATAAGCCCAGTTCTTTCCGGCTGTTTCCAGGACATAGATCTCCTTGCGGTCCATGATCAGAAACGAATTGTCATAACGGAAATCCTTGTCATAGCCGCAGTTTCCACCCTGACCGTATTTTTCCAGCAGCCCGGTGACGACCTTCACTGCTTCCAAAGCTGTATTGCCTCTTTCCAGAGCCAGTCTGAGATAGTCCATTCCTATCAGTGATTCACTGCCGTATTTTCCTTTTGTGAATACGGCTTCATTGCCAATGCAGACACCATGTTCATTGACCCCCATCTCTCCACCCCATATCCAGATCGGACGGGAAATCACCATGGCATTGGTCTCATTGACCTGATCAATGGTCACATATGTACACTTCAGCGTTTTCTCCCGGTGAAAACAATGCTCTACAAACTCGATCACCTGCGGCTCATTGGCACTGCGGTCCGAGTTCTTGGCAAATATTGCCAGGGATTCATTTATTATTCTTCCAGCGGTATCGCACATATTAATGTACTCCTTTACTCATATTATACCTCAATGCACTGCTGCAATAATAATATATGATACAAATATATGGATACTGACTGTTACAAACCGGGTCATGATATGGTAAAATTTTTTACATGAAAAGATTTTTTACTTTATTACTTTCACTGACATTATTGACCGGCTGCAGTTCACTCCATTCCCATCAGTGGAATGACGCCAATTACCAGCAGCCTTCCACCTGCAGCATCTGTCATGAAACCAGAGGTCTGCCTTTGCAGGCTGATTTTGACGCATATGGAATAACAGCTTTTGTCACAACCGGACAAAGTGCCGCATATACTACCCGCTGCCAGGAAGAAGATCTTTCTGCTGAAGGTACTTTTACCGTATCAGATCATCAGATCATCGCATCTGACAGTAACCATGCAGCCGTAACCGGTTATAACTGGCACATCATAACCATGACCATAGACATGGAGGATCCCAACAGTAATGAATACGGTTTTCTCTATAACTATTTCATAACGGACTTTTATGACATTGCCGGTTTTGAAATGTCCTATAAAGCCAATGAATCCGGTTCAAACAGCTTTACCGTCAATTACAACGGCCAGGACTATGACAAATGTCTCTGTCAGTCGGTAACTTCTTCATCCAACTGGACCAAGAAGAACGACGGATTCATCAAGACAGTCACCATCGTCATGAACATCCTGATTCCTGAGAACTACGATGGCATCGTGATCGGTGTCAGAAACAGTGCTCTGGATACTGAAGGAAAGTATCTGTTCAATGAATATTACAGCCGGGATGATTTCATCCTGTACAGAGTGGATGGTTAGTCTATGAAGAACATTTTCTATCTCTACATTCTGTTTCCGTTAATGATGATCTTTCTGGAACTGGGAAGCCATTTCTCCCTGTTCGGTTTCTCCGGCGGCAGTTTCATTCTATCCCAGGTTATCATTGCCATCGCAGTTGGCTCACTTATTGCCCTGATCGGTTCTTTCTTTAAGAAAAAAGTGCAGAAAGGCGTACTGGCCGTGATACTGCTGCTTATAACCGTCCTGTTTGGGGTTTCCACAATTTATTATTCAATATTCCAGTCATTCTTCATGTGGAAGACTATCGGTTTGGCTGGGGATGTGACTCATTTCTGGCGTGAAGCTCTTACCGGCATGAAAAACAGCTGGTACATGATAGTCATTGCCATAGCCCCGTTACTGTTATATCTGACCGTATTCATGCGTCACAGCTATACCGCCAATCTGAAACAGCGCCTGCGGTTATTGGGAATCATCATTCTCACTGCAGGATACAGTGTCTATAACATCTACAAAACCGACCTCAGGCTTTTCCGCAATTTCCAGAATTCACCGTCAAACTTCTACTATCAATACGGTATCGTTGCCTCCAACGGCACCGATGTCTATCAGGTCGTTACCAATTACAAAGCCGGCTCTGACAACGAAACCATCATCGACCCTTCCCTGTTAGGAAAAACCGACATTCAGATCGCTGAAACCAGAGTCATTCTCAAGAACATTCTGGAAATGGATGAACAGGCCATGATCGCTGCCGCACCGAATGCGACAATAGCGGACATTCACCGTTACTTCACTTCCCGCCCGGCCACAAATCAGAACGACTATACCGGGATCTTTGAGGGTAAAAACATCATCTTCCTGACTCTGGAAGGTTTCTCGTACAAATGCATATCACCGGAATTAACTCCGACATTATATAAAATGTACAATGAAGGCTTTAAGTTCACCCAGTTCTATGCTCCGCTGTGGGGCGGAAGCACGGCAACCGGTGAATACACCAACATGACCGGAGACTTCTATTACAGCGCTTCCTGTCTGCGGGACAGTTCAACAACCTTTACCTATTCAGCTCTGGGAACCCTTTTCAGAAATGACGGGTATGCTACTTACGCTTATCATAACGGATACTATAACTATTATGACCGCAACCTCTCCCATCCTAACTTCGGTTATGACGTATATAAGGGAGTCAATGGCGGACTGTACCTGTCCAGTTATTCCTGGCCAAACAGCGACCATCTGATGGCTGTTGCCACTGTTGACGAATACATTAACAGCAGTAAGCCGTTCCATGCCTATTACATGACCATTTCCGGTCATACCTACTATACATATGTCGGCAATACCATGGCCTCAAAACACCGTGACGAAGTTGAACACCTCAATTTCAGTGAGGAAGTTGAAGCCTATCTGGCCACGGAAATAGAAGTGGAAAACATGCTGACATATCTGGTAGACAGACTGAAAGAAGCAGGCAAACTTGATGATACGGTCTTTGCCATGTGCTGTGACCATTATCCATATGGCCTGTCTGATGAATCATGTGCTGAATTATACGGTCTGCCGTTAAATGACGTCAGAGGTAATTTTGAACTTTATCACAACGCCTTTATCCTGTGGAGTTCATCGATGGAGGAACCGGTTGTCGTAGATAAGCCATGCTGCGCCATTGACATCGTTCCTACCCTGGCCAACCTGTTCGGTCTTGATTACGATTCCCGCTTCATCATGGGGACGGACATCCTCTCAGACAGTGAAGGCATCGCCATCATCAACACTTCCACCAATACCGGCGGTATGTGGAACTGGAAAACTCCTCAGGGCACCTATTACACCTACACAGGTGAATTCAGAAAATCCGACACCTGTACTCTGAGTGATGATCAGATAGATTACTATGTCAGATCAACAAACCAGAAGCTGGATAACATGAAAACCTACTCCTACGCCATTCTGGATGAAAACTATTACTCTTACGTTTTCAATAAAAACGGAACACCTAAATACCCT
>CAMOMM010000149.1 GCA_946619805.1 uncultured Bacillota bacterium
CGGACCTTATCTGGGTTTCATGTGCACCAAGAATGAACTGGTCAGAAAGCTGCCAGGCCGCATTGTCGGTCAGACAGTCGATAAGGACGGCAAGAGATGCTACACCCTGACCTTACAGGCCCGTGAGCAGCATATCCGCCGTGAGAAGGCCAGCAGTTCCATCTGTTCAAATGAAGCGCTGTGCGCCTTTACGGCCGCCGTATATCTGGCTGCCGTAGGACCTCAGGGCTTACGTGAAGTGGCAGATACCTCATTCCAGCTGGCACACTATCTTTCAGACAGACTGAATGAGATCGGACTGACTACTGTCAATAAGGCTGAATTCTTCAATGAATTCGTAACGGAGTGCCCGGTTGATGCCAAAGTTCTGATGAAGCACTTATATGAAAAGGACATCCTGCCGGGACTGTTATTAAGCAATAACAGGATCCTGTGGTGTACGACTGAAGTAAATAACAGACAGGAAATTGACTGGCTGGTTGATGTAATAAAGGAGGTATTGTAATGTCTCTGATATTTGAATTAAGCAAAAAAGGCAGAAGATGTGCAGTATTCCCTGACGGTGATGTCCATCAGTATCAGCTGTCTGATAAATTTGCCCGTAAGGATCTGGATCTGCCGCAGATCGCTGAGGTTGATCTGGTCAGACATTACATGGGTCTTTCCCGTCTGGCTTTCGGCGTTGATAACGGCTTCTATCCACTGGGATCATGTACCATGAAGTACAATCCTAAGGTCAACGAAGAAACAGCGGCTCTGGAAGGCTTTACTCAGATCCATCCATTACAGCCTGCCGGAACGGTAAAAGGTGCTCTGAAGGCCTTAAAACAGCTGCAGGATGCCTTATGTGATCTGACTGGCATGGATGCCATGACTTTAAAGCCGGCAGCCGGTGCTCACGGTGAATTCACCGGAATGCAGATCATCAGAAAGTATTTCGTATCCCACGGGATGGCGGAGAGAAATGAAGTAATCATACCTGACTCAGCTCACGGTACCAATCCGGCTTCCGCTGCCATGAATGGCTTCAAGGTCGTCGCTGTCAAGTCCAATGAAAACGGCGGTGTTGATCTGGAAAGCCTGCAGGCAGCAGTGGGCGAACATACCGCAGCACTGATGCTGACAAATCCTAATACTCTGGGCTTATTTGATGAAAACATCGAAGAGATTACCAGGATCGTTCATGAAGCAGGAGGCTTATGCTACTACGACGGTGCCAACCTGAATGCGGTAATGGGGTTGGTAAGACCTGGTGACATTGGCTTTGATGTCATTCACCTTAACCTGCATAAAACATTCTCAACACCTCATGGCGGCGGCGGTCCGGGCAGCGGTCCGGTTGGCTGCAAGGAATTCCTGGCAGCGCATCTGCCTGATCCGGTGATCGGTGAAAACGGTTTTGAATACAGTGAAGACAGCATCGGTTCAGTAAGAAGCTTCTACAGCAACTTCTTAGTCTGCATCAAGGCTCTGACCTATATCAAGGTCATGGGCGCAGACGGACTGAAACGGGCTTCTCAGAATGCCGTACTCAACGCCAATTACCTTCTGCATAAGATCAAGGACATCTATGATGTATCCTATGACAGAGTCTGCATGCATGAATTTGTCCTGTGCTTGCAGAGAATGAAGGACGAAACCGGTGTAAGTGCCAAGGAAATTGCCAAGGCACTGCTGGACTTTGAGATCCATCCTCCTACCATGTACTTCCCGCTGATCGTACATGAAGCACTGATGTTTGAACCGACGGAAACGGAAAGCCGTGAAACTCTTGACCGCTGTGCAGAAGTACTGCGTCAGCTGCATCATCTGGCTTACAGTGATCCTGCCTACTTTGAGGGTGTTCCTCATAAGACAGTGGTAAGCCATGTTGATGAAGTTAAGGCAGCCCGTAATCCGGTTCTGAAATATGAAAAGGGTACTGAAGTTTCTGATTAAGATAATTCTTGCCGGAGTTCTGGCTGTTGCGGCAATCAATCTCTGGGTCATACTGTCTCAGCACAGATATGTAAAGGATCTTGATGAGATAAAGGACATGGATTGTGACTGCGTGCTGGTTCTGGGTGCCGGTGTATGGGGCGATGAGCCTTCGCCGTTATTGAGGGACAGGATCATAATGGGAGTAAGGTCATTTGAAGCAGTCAACGCTGACTGTATTCTGATGACTGGGGACAATCTCTATGATGACTACAATGAACCGGCAGTCATGACGGATTATGCCATACGACTTGGTGCAGACGGGGATAAAATAGTACAGGACCGCTATGGATTACGTACTTATGATTCCATGTGGCGTGCCAAGTACGTATTCGGATATGAAAAGATCATCGTTGTGACACAGAGCTATCATATTTCCCGCGCTCTCTACATTGCCAGAGGGCTGGGAATGGAAGCGTATGGTATTACCAGCGATCTGGACTGGTATGGCGGCAACCCATGGTATTTCACCAGGGAAATAGCTGCCAGGGTCAAGGAATTTCTTTACATGTTTGTAAAGCCTGAGGCCCGCTTTACGCAGTAGGGCAGAAAGGAGAAACGATATGAATAAGATCGAACAGCTGCAGGCCATCTTTGATGACAGCAGCAGAATAGTGTTCTTTACCGGTGCCGGGGTTTCCACTGAAAGCGGCATACCGGATTTCCGCAGTGTGGACGGACTGTATAACATGAAATACAAATATCCTCCTGAGGAGATCATTTCCAATTCCTTTTTCTGGTCCAATCCGGAGGAGTTTTACCGCTTTTACCGTGACAAGATGATAATCAGAGGGGTAAAGCCAAACCGGGCACATCTGAAAATGGCGGAATTTGAAAAGGCCGGCAAGGCTCTGGGTGTTGTAACTCAGAACATTGACGGTCTGCATACCGCAGCCGGCAGCGTCAATGTCAGTGAACTGCATGGCACTACCTATAAGAATCACTGTACTAAGTGCGGTAAATACTACAGTCTGGAAGACATTCTGGATATGGACAATGTACCAAGATGCAGCTGCGGGGGAATCATCAAGCCTGATGTGGTCCTGTATGAGGAACCTCTGGATGAGGCAACGATCTATCAGGCCATCGACATGATCTCACGTGCTGATACTCTGGTCATCACCGGAACTTCGCTGGTTGTCTATCCGGCTGCCAGCTACATCAGATATTTCCATGGCAAGCATCTGGTCATCATCAATAAGAGTCAGACGCATATGGATTCCATGGCTGAACTGGCAATATATGATTCTGTCGGCAAGGTCATGAGTCAGATCGAAGTAAGATAAACAGATAACAGCCTTTGAATTCAAAGGCTGTTTTTCTTATGCCGGGAATTGTATAATACAGAAAAAGAGAATTGCCATGAAGAAAGCTGTAAGGAACAAGTTCATCATTTCAATATTGCTGTGGGCTGTTACGGGTCTGAATATGTTTCTGTTTCACCGTTTCTCGTCTTTTTTCTTTCCCTGGTACCGCAGTTTTTCACAGAAGTGGATCTCCTTGTTGGCAGGGATCTGTTCATTTGCCCCGATAGCCGTATGGGATATTCTGCTGGTAATTCTGGCGGCAGTATTTCTGGTGTCAGTTGTTATAACCATTATTCGTAGAAAACCGTTTATGCAGTGGCTTTCTGCCGTTGTGCTGGCAGTATCAATGATAATGGCCATCGTGGTTAACGGCTGGATGCTGAATCATTATGCACCTTCATTGGGGTCTCTGATATCTCTGGATGTTGAACAGTACAGTGTACGGCAGCTGGAAGAAGCCTGTGAGTATTACAGGGAAAAGGCTGCCGAATATGCCCTGTTAATTGAGAGAAACGAAGACGACAGTGCCATGATGCCGGATTTTTACAAGACTGCTGAAAAGGCCGGAAAAAGCTACGCAGCCATATCAGATAAGTATCCGGTT
>CAMOMM010000150.1 GCA_946619805.1 uncultured Bacillota bacterium
AGACTTTCTTTCTCTGACATAGCCAAGAGCTTCGGCACCGGTCAGATGTATCTGGCCTTCCGGGAATGTAGTCAGACGGCTTCTCTCCTCTTCATTTTCCTCATCGTACCAGGCTACGGCACCAGTAGAGAATTCATATGGATTTTCCACATCAAGACCGCCGATGGCATCTATGATCTTGACTACGGAAGAGAAGTTGACCTTGACAAAGTAGTTCATGTCAAAGTCCAGCAGGTTTTCCAGAGTCTTGATCCAGCCTGGAATTCCGGTAAAGAAAGTAGCATGAGTCAGCTTGTCCATTCTGGTATCCTCACCGTTTACCGCAACATAGGAGTCACGCGGAACTGATACCAGCAGTACCTGTGATGTATTCGGATTGACCGTAACGATCATGTTGACGTCGCTTCTGAATTCATCCGTCTTGGTCAGATCATCCAGGAACCATTCATCATTGCCGACAATGCCGACCACAAAAGGCGTAGTGGTTATTGAATTGACTTTATCAACTTCGGAAGGCAGCCGGACATTTCTGGTGCACTGATATATTGATTTTGCTCTGGTGGCAAAATCCTTGTAATCATCAAAATTATTGAGGATCCCAACACTGGTAGCATTAAGTACCACGGCATCAACTACCCCATTGTAAAGCTTATTAACAGCGTCAATGACACTGTGACAGTCTCTGGTGGTTACCTGTTTGGTATTCATTCCATCAGAAAGAACGTCAAAGATATATTCAACTTCTTCATCGTCCATATTGCTCTGGAATCCAAGTGTTGACTGTTCCAGTCCCTTCAGATCGCTTACATCAGAATCCCGCATGACATAGATGTTGTATACAACCTCTTTTTCCAGAGGTATCTGATTAAACATTCTTTCGATCTTGCTTCTGTAGGCCGGTATCTTGATCGATCCGATGATCATCAAAATGCTTAAGACCAGTGAAATGCAGGTCTGTATGACCTTGTTCTTGTTATTGACCTTGCGTGAGAACCCCAGGAAATACATTATCCCATCCAAAGCTCCCAATACCAGCATCAGCAGAAGGATATATTTAAGAGGAAGAATCCCCATTGCCAGGATGACAACCAGGAATATCAGCGAGGCAGCCACTGTCAGTAAGGCAGTGATTCTGGCCGCAGGAAAAATGATTTTTCTTCTTTTCCTGTAAGCTATTCGGCGTGCTTTCTCCTGTCTTGTTAACTGCGGTTTTTCTGACATTGCCAATTCCTCCAAAAACACATTACATTTTATTATAACACAGGCTTTGTGTAATTTTGTAATCTCTTCCCTTACATATTGTGAATTATTATTCATATCTTTTTTCATGATAATGCTAAAATATAGTTAAAGGAGTTAATTATAATATGAGCAATTACGATGTACTGAAACAGCCTTACAGAATCTGTAATGTTGAGATCAAGAACCGTTTCACTGTCATCCCGATGACCATGGGTGGTCTGGCTTATGATGAACAGGGCGGTTTTTCCGAAAATCTGATCCACTACTTTGAATTAAGAGCTCAGGGCGGCTTTGGCCTGATCATTCCAGGTGCAGCCAGTACTGATGCACATGTTGACCCTTATTCAGCTCTTGGACCTCTGGTAACCAATCCACACTGGCAGGAAAGAGCCAAGGTTCTCGTTGAAAGAGTTCATAACCGGGGTGCCAAAATATTCTGTCAGCTCACCATGGGCTTGGGCCGTAACTATCCAGGCCTTCCTGGACCGTCTGAAAACCCTGTCTGGAGAAATCCTGATTTAAAGTCACCGGAACTGACTAACGAACAGATAAAGCAGAAAATAGCTGATATCATCGAAGGTGCTGTTATTGCCAAGCAGTGCGGTTATGACGGTGTTGAGATCCATGCCATGCACTGGGGCTATCTGCTGGACCAGATGGCCATGTCCTTCTACAACAGAAGAACCGATGAATATGGCGGATCACTGGAAAACAGATTACGCTGTGCCAGAGAAATCGTTGAAGGCATTCACGAGAAATGCGGAAGAGATTTCCCTGTCGGCATGCGTCTCGGTCTTAAGACCTATATCAAAGACTATGACAAGGCAACATTAACCGGTGAAGAAGAAGTCGGCCGTACGCTGGAAGAAGGCATTGAAATTGCCAAACTGCTGGAAAAATACGGTTATGACTTCCTGGATACCGATACCGGTACCTATGACTCATTCTATTATGCCTGCCCGCCAATGTATAATCCTCAGGGATTCATGATCCCATTGGCTGCAGCTGCCAAGAAGGAAGTAAGCATTCCGGTAATTGCCGGCGGCAGAATGCAGAATTACGATCTGGCAGCCAAAGCTGTGGAAGCAGGTGAAATTGACGCTGTCGGTTTAGGCAGACCTTCACTGGCTGATCCTGAATATCCTAACAAACTCTTTGCCGGACATCCTGAACAGATCAGACCTTGCATCGGATGCAACATGGGATGCTTCAGAAGATGTGTTGAAACCGGTGAACCGGTATCCTGCGCTGTTAACCCGCAGGCCGGACGTGAAACCGTCATGGGCTTAAAGCCTGGCGAAGGCGAAAAGAAAGTCGTTGTTGTCGGTGGCGGTGTAGCCGGCATGGAAGCAGCCAGAACGGCAGCCTTAAGAGGCTACAAGGTTACTCTGTTTGAAAAGAGCGATCATCTGGGAGGACATATCGTTGAAGCAGGTGCCCACAGTTTCAAGAGCGAAATTGCCAAGCTGAACGCCTGGTATCAGAATGAACTGAAGAACCTGAACGTCAACATCAAAATGGAACATGAACCTTGCATCAACTGCATTAAAAAGCAGGAACCTGATGCCATCGTTCTGGCAACCGGAACCAACGTTGCCTCACCTAAGATCCCTGGACTGGAGAAAGCCGTTGATTCATTAACAGCCATCGACAAGCCTGAACTGCTCGGTAATAAGGTTGTCATCGTCGGCGGCGGTCTGGTAGGTTGCGAGATCGCTCTGGATGAAGCCAACCACGGCAAGGATGTAACGATCGTTGAAGCACTGGGTGACATCATGGCAGCCGGTGGGGCTGGGGCTCCATATCCTAACAGACAGATGATCGTTGACCTGTTTGAAAACAAGGGCGTCAAGGTCTTCACCAACACCAAGCTGGCTGAAGTAACTGACGAAGGTGCTGTTGTCGAAAAGGCTGACGGCAGCAAGGAACTCTTCCCTGCTGACACCGTTGTTTCAGCCTTAGGCTTCAGACCTGCCCCGAACCTGAAGGAACAGTGGGCTGAATTAGGCGTACCAATGTATGAAGTAGGAGACGCTACCGGAGCCGGTACGATCCTGAAAGCCATCTGGGACGCTTACGAAGTCGCTAATAACATTTAAACTAAGAATGCAGCTCAACCTGAGCTGCTTTTTTAATGTATAATGGTTGTGTATGTATCACATTAAGAACGAAGTAATCAGCGAGATCGAAATCAAGAAATCCAAGTTCTTTGGCATTCTTTCACCTGCTTCTTCCATTGAAGAAGCCAGGGAGATCCTCAGTGATGTCCGCAAGAGATATCCCAACGCCACCCATTACTGCACAGCCATGAGTTTTGGCAACATTCAGCGTTCCAATGATGATGGGGAACCGTCAGGAACAGCCGGACTGCCGATGCTGGAATGCCTCAGGCATAAAGAGCTGGATAATGTGGTAATGATCGTTGTCCGTTACTTCGGCGGTACATTACTTGGCACTGGCGGGCTGGTAAAAGCCTACCAACAGTCCACCCTTTCCGCAATTGCCATGGCGACACTGACCATACCGGTGGAAACCGGACAGTATGAGATAACTGTGCCTTATGATCTGATCAGCAGAGTTGAAAACCTGCTGCAGAAGCAGGCCATCATCATTGACCGTCAGTATCATGAAC
>CAMOMM010000151.1 GCA_946619805.1 uncultured Bacillota bacterium
TGTTATTCCTGTGTGCCATAATCAAGGCGGTTGATGACTATCAGGATCTGATCAGAATATCCATTGCCTCGGCAGGCAATGACCACCGTCTGGGTGCTTCTGAAGCCCCGCCGGCCATTGTTTCGATTTTCCTGGGTGATGAACTGACCGAAATACTCGACAGCATTGAAAATGATACGGTCTATTCCGACCGCAAGAGGGAACCGTTCCAGTTCAACGTTCATACTTTACCTTCTTTCCCGAAGGACAATACTGATAGAAACAGAACTTCTCCGTTTGCCTTTACGGGTAATAAGTTTGAATTCCGCATGCCGGGTTCCAGTGCTTCCATTTCCACCCCTAACACTGTTCTGAATACGGTGGTGGCAGAGGAACTGAAACAGTTTGCTGATGTACTGGAAAAGGCTGATGATGTCAATACGGCCATTCAGAAAGTCATCAAGGATACCATCAGAGAGCATAACAGGATCATCTTCAACGGCAACGGCTATGATCCTGAATGGATCGTTGAAGCCCGGAGAAGAGGGCTGAGCAATTATCCATCTACTCCTGAAGCCTTATCGCATTATCTGGACGAGAAGAATGTCAGGGTATTCACCGATCACAATGTACTGACGGAAGCTGAACTGCATTCCAGATATGAGATCTACATGGAAAGGTATTACAAGACCATCAACATTGAAGCCCAGACCATGCTGGACATGCTGAAAAAGGACATTCTGCCGGCCTGTGTGGGATTCCGGAATGAATTAGGCAGGGATGTTGAATATCAGATGAGACTGGGCATGGAAGTGGAGAACTCCTACAGCGGCAGGATCTTTGCCAGGGAAACGGAGTTATCCAATAAGCTGTACCGGGATGTCAATGAACTGGAAACAGTTCTCAAGAACATTCCGGAGGGCAGTGCATATGAAAAAGCCTGTTATTACAGGGATAAGGTACTGCCGTTGATGAAATCAGCCCGCGAAAAGGCTGATGAGCTGGAAACGATCACTGACCGTAAGTACTGGCCGATACCGGTATACAGAGAACTGCTGTTCGGTGTGGATTAGAACAATGAATTAACTCTCCGGTAAATCCGGGGAGTTTTTGGGTTGCATATGGTTTGACGGTAAACAACATCAGAATTTATCATCAATATGTGAGAAAAGTAAAAAATATAACAAATAGGAGGAAGAACATGAGTAAAGTATTAGTTGCCTATTTTTCAGCCAGCGGTGTTACCGCCAGAGTGGCTAATGAGCTTGCCCGGGCTGATAATGCTGATCTTTTTGAGATAAGACCGGAAGTTCCTTATACAGCTGCTGATCTGGTTTGTGGAAAATATACTGAAATGAGCAAAAAGAACATGTTGATCTGTTGTAAGTTTTAATCTTTGCTGTGAGTTATTGCGAAAGCGCTTACAGTAGATATATAATAATAAAAGAGTTAATTCAAAGGGAGGAAATATAATGAAAAAACTCGTAAAAGTATTGTTGGCAGTGCTTTTAAGTTTGACCTTCTTTGGATGTCAGCAGCAGCCTAAGACGAAGGAAGTCAAGATTGGTGTAGCTATTTACCAGTTCAACGACAACTTCATGACTCTGTATCGTAACGACATTCAGAAGTACTTCGATGACTTAAACGCAAAGGATTCATCTGTACACTATACAGTTGAAATCGTAGACGGCGCTAATGACGTTAACACTCAGACTGAGCAGGTAAGAACATTCATTTCAAAGGGTGTCGATGCTCTGATCGTTAACCTCGTTCAGACCACATCTGATGCATTGGCCAAGGAAATCGTTAACTCAGGTATTCCTTGCGTCTTCATCAACCGTGAGATCGCTGACTTCAACTATGGCGACAAGACATGCTATGTCGGTGCTGATGCCAGAGACTCAGGAACATACCAGGGACAGATCATTTACAACGTTCCTAACCATGGCGACTTAAACGGTGATGGTACTGTATCATACATCATGATCATGGGTGACCCAGAGAACACAGATGCTCAGTACAGAACTGAATTCTCCATCAAGTACTTAACAGACAACGGTGTTACTGTTGAGAACTTATTCCAGCAGACAGGTAACTGGGACCAGGCTCAGGGTCAGGAACTTGTCGGTAACGCTTTAGCTACTCATGGCGACAAGATCGAAGTTGTCTTCTGCAACAACGACGGCATGGCTTTAGGTGCTTATGAAGCAATCAAGGCTGCCGGCAGAACAGTTGGCACTGACATCTACCTGGTTGGCGTTGACGCATTACCAGAATGCTGCGAAATGGTTAAGGCCGGCACTATGACTGGTACAGTCTTAAACGACGACAAGGGCCAGGCAACTGCTTGCTGCGACACTGTCTTACAGTTATTGGCAGGTCAGGCTCCTGCTAAGAAAGTCAACTATGTTCCTTATGTTATGGTAACTAAGGACAATGCTGACGACTATCTCAAATAAGAGAGACAGCCAGAAAAGAGTTGCATGATATTTTGTCATGCAACTCTTTTACCCTTTTTTATGAACGGACAATCATAAATACAGAGGAATAAAGAATATGTCAGAATACATACTTGAAATGAAGGATATCTGCAAGTCCTTTCCGGGCGTCAAGGCCCTGGACCATGTTCAGCTTTCACTGAAGCCGGGCCATGTTCATGCTCTGATGGGGGAAAACGGTGCAGGTAAATCCACTTTGATGAAGTGCCTTTTCGGCATTTATAAAAAAGATTCGGGTCAGATTATTTATCAGGGTGAAGAGATAAATAACCGGGATCCTTTTGAAGCGTTAAACCGTGGCATTGCCATGGTTCACCAGGAACTGCTGCCTATAGAAGACCGCAGCATTGCGGAAAACATCTATGTCGGCAGATACCCGGTAAAAAAGATCGGTCCGATTTCAGTGATCGATCATGCAAAACTGTATAAGGACGCGCAGAACCTGCTCGATGATCTGGATCTGCCGTTTGATGCCAGATCAAAGCTTGGTACCCTTACAGCTTCACAGATGCAGCTTGTTGAGATCTGCAAGGCTTTAAGTGCCAATGCCAAAATCGTTATCTTAGACGAGCCTACATCATCACTGACCCTGAAGGAAGTTGACAAGCTGTTTGAAATCATTCATGAACTGACTGCCAGGGGCTGCGGTGTTATCTATATTTCCCATAAGATGGAAGAGATCCTGCAGATCTCCGATGAAGTAACCATCATGCGTGACGGTCAGTACATCGGAACCTGGGATGCCAAGGATCTGACAACAGATCTGATCATTGAGAAGGAAGTCGGACGTGAACTTAAGAACCTGTATCCGCCAAAGGTCAATACCCCTGGTGAGGTAGTATTTGAGGTCAAGGACTTCTGCTCAATTCATCCTCATTCATTCCAGCATTGCTCATTTGAAGCCAGAGACGGTGAAATACTGGGAGTAGCCGGCCTGGTAGGCGCTCAGAGAACAGAGCTGATGGAAGCCATAATGGGTTTAAGAGAAACTACTTCCGGTGAAGTTTACTTCAAGGGAAAGAAAATGGAGATCAAGAACCCCGGCGATGCCATCCGGAATGGCATTACTCTGTTAACGGAAGACAGAAGAGGCAGCGGTATATTCGGCGTCCTGTCAGTCGCTGACAACGTGGCCATTGCTTCAGTCAATGACTATCTGATGTACAGAGTCATGATCAATCATAAGAAAATCAATGAGATCGTTGACAAGAGCATCAAGGAACTCTCCATCAAGACACCTAGCAAGAAGACCCAGATCCAGCACTTATCCGGCGGTAACCAGCAGAAGGTCATCATCTCTCGTTGGCTGGCTAAGGATCCGGAAGTACTGATCATGGATGAACCGACCAGAGGTATCGA
>CAMOMM010000152.1 GCA_946619805.1 uncultured Bacillota bacterium
TCATGCACTGCCGGATATGTCATTGTTGACAGCACGTCCGGTGATGCTGAAGTTGTCAGAACATCGAAAGGTTTAAAGTATCTGCCTAGTTCATATCTGCTGGATAACCTGCACCGTCATGTTCAGCTGCACAATCCATTCTCCATTCTGGGAGATACCTCATTTGAACTTGATGAGCAGGGCAATCCTTACTGGGTCATTCAGACACTGACCTACAAGTGGGTCAACATCATGCCGCGAGTTTCCGGTGTCATTGTCTGCAATGCCATTACCGGTGAGATGCAGCGCTATAAAACCAATGAAGTTCCTACCTGGGTCGACAATGTCTATGACGCTCACCTTGTCATAAGCGAGATCAATGACTGGGGCATGTATCAGGGTGGTTATGTAAACTCACAGTTTGCTCAGAAGGGTGTTGTTCAGGCAACTGACGGCTACACCTACATTACCAATGACGATGATGTATACCTGTATACCGGCATTACCTCAATAGCTTCCGATGAAAGCAATATCGGCTTTGTAATGGTAAACTTAAGAACACACAAGGCGTCATACTACGCAGTCCCTGGTGCCGAGGAATACGGTGCCATGGATTCAGCCATCGGCCAGGTCCAGGAGAAAAACTACACTCCGACCTTCCCGCTGTTAATAAATCTGCAGGGCAGACCGACCTATCTTCTCTCACTTAAGGATGCCGGCGGTCTGGTCAAGATGTATGCCTTTGTTGATGTGGAAAACTATCAGAAGGTATCGGTAACAGATGCTTCCTATGGCATAAAATATGCCGCTGATGAATACATAAAGATGATAAACGGCGGGGTTGCACCTGATCCTAAACCGGATGATCCGCAACCGCAGACAGATACAAAGACCGCAATAATAGTTGTAAAGTCCATCACCAAGGACACCGGTGTCATCTATGTGGTATCCAGCTACGATGAGAAGTTCAAGATCGAATTCAGCGTTGAGGAAAGCATTGTCCCATTCATCAAGGAAGGGGACACTTACGAAGTAACCTATTATAATTCAGGCAGTTCACTCAATGTAGTCACACAGATCAGAGATCTGACACCGACAGTACCGGATAATCCAGGCGGTGAAACTGAACCTCGGGATACCGGTGAACAGAGCAGTGAACAGACTGATTCCGGCAGTTGGGAAAATATTTCCAACAATGAGGGAACCGATACTGAAAATCAGGGTTAAAGCAGTTTAAAGGCAGATGTCAGTCTGCCTTTTTAAGTATTCTGATGTATTTGAGCAATTCTTCCTTACTGTTCTCCAGTTTCCCGTCCAGAACCATTTTCAGGGCTCTCTCAAGGCACTTTCCTATGGTGGGACCGGTAATTCCAATTTGGATCAAATCGTCTCCATTGACCCGTAAATCATTGATGTGAAGGGCTGATGTACTGAATTCTTCAGCCTTTTTTGTTATCTGAGAATAATATGAAGGATCATGGACATATTCCGAATAATGAGCAAGATTGTCAGCTCTCTGCAGAATGATCAGTTCCCTGAAGAAATCCAGATCAGTTTTTGACAGCAGCATCTTGATGTCAATGTCCTGGCTGATTTTATTGTCGTGATATCTTACCAGAGACACAATGCGCTTAATGTTCTTATTGTCGAAATGAAGTCTTTTCAATATGTTTTCAGTGATCGTGGCCGAAGCACTCCGGTGATTTATGTAATGCCAGTGGCCGTCTTTGCCAACCGATCTTACTTCCGGCTTGCCGATATCATGCAGCAGGGCAGCCCAACGCAAAGTCAGCTGAGGCGGCACTTCTTCAAGTACCTTTAAAGTATGATGCCAGAGATCATAATTGTGATATTTGCTGTGCTGATCATAATCGAACATTATTTCAATTTCCGGCAGGAAAACAGCTATGATCTCTCTGTATTTATCAAGATATTCAGCAGCATCTTCACTGCATATTATCTCATTGAATTCAGAGGTTATCCTTTCCACGGAAATGTATTTGAGAAGGTCTTTCCTGCTGAAAAGGGCAGCCTCCGTCCTGGATTCAATTGCAAGATGGAAACGGCTGGCAAATCTTAAGGCTCTTAAGATGCGTAAGGCATCCTCGTCAAAGCGCTCTTCCGGGTCACCGACACAGCGCAATACCTTATTGTCAAGATCGTCAATACCGTTGAAATAGTCAATAAGACCTTTCTCAGGATTATAGGCAAAGGCATTGATGGTGAAGTCTCTTCTGACAAGATCTTCATAAAGGGAATCGGAATAGGTAACGCTGTTGGGATGACGGTGATCATCATATTCGGTTTCCCTGCGGTATGTTGTTATCTCATAAGGTTCACCGTTAAGTAAAAGGGTTACGGTACCGTGCTTTATTCCCGTATCGATGATCCTGCAGTCATTAAAAAGAGAGTGTACCTGGTCAGGACGGGCATTGGTGGTGATGTCATAGTCGTGAGGAGTCAAGCCCATCAGGGCATCCCTGACGCATCCACCGACAAGAAAAGCCTCATAACCTGATGAGGCAAATCTGTTCAGAATGAATTTCAAATCATCGTTCAGTGTGATCATATCAGAAGCGGATGTTTACTTCAAACTCATGTCTGCAGGAAGGGCATACAACGGTATGCTTGCCTTTCCTTACAGGCAGACGCAATTGCTGATGGCATTTCGGACATCTGCGGTAACGGTATGTCTTGATGTTTCTGATGCGGGTATAAAGGAATTTGATCTCTTTCTTTACCGGACGGAACACTTTCATGAACCAGGCATTTTCCTTGCTTCTGGCAGTGAAATTCTTGGACAGGTAGCGGAATATGCCGAAACCGAATAAAAGCCACCTGATTAATCCCAGACCGTTTTTAAGCAGAAAATTCGGGAACAAGCCCAGTATCAGGGTTGAGATCATCAGAAAATAGAACAGATCATCGACACCGTAGCGTCCCCTCATGAATTCAGAATACTTCTGCAGAAATTTCTTCATTTAAGATACCTCCAGTCTACCAGAAGAAGCACCATGGCAGATACCAGCATACTCTTCCGGAGAAAAGTGAAAACAGAATATTAAGTATGAAATATGCCAGACACAGTCGGCCGGCGGCAGTAGGAGCATTGTAGCTGCGGCGGCGGTTCTGGTATGCGGTGCGGCCGCTTCTTATGGTATCAAGCAGCTGCCGGTAGTTGTAGTTTTCCGGTTCAAGCCTGACTGCCTGCTGGGCATGTTCCAGGGCAGTTACACGGTTATTGATCATATAGTTGGCATATGCGCTGAGATAGTACCATTCAGCGTTGCGGTTACTGATTGATTCAAGCATGCTTATGGCTTCACGATAAGCCCCGCGGTTTATGAAGCTTCGTACGTTCTGATAGTCAGTAAAGCCATTGTAGGCATTCTGCTGACGCTGATAGAAACCTGTGAAGTCATAGAAGGTGAACGGTCCGTAACTGTATGAGTATTGCGGGTTGCCGGTGGATTGCTGCCGGGTTTTCTGCTGAGTCTGATAATAGTCGTAATTACCGGCTTTTATCATGTCGTAGGCAGCATTGACCTCTGCCATTTTACGGGCAGCTTCTTCGTTATTCGGATTGAGGTCAGGGTGATACTGTTTCGCCAGCTTGCGGTAGGCACGGGTAATGTCTTCCTCACTGGCATCGCGGGTAACACCAAGTACTTCATAGGGATCTCTCATCTTTTATCCTTTCCAGTATTGTACCGGGTCCATACTCCGGAATACAGGACATTGTCTAATATTGACTTATAGCCGGACAGCGGTAGCTGTTCATAAAACATGGTACACTGAGCCATGATGTTTTCCAGAATATCCGGTACATCATCACGTTTCAGCAATACCAGA
>CAMOMM010000153.1 GCA_946619805.1 uncultured Bacillota bacterium
GACCCAGGCCATGACACCGCCCTGATCGCCATTGACCAGTCTGTAGGTAATGGCTGAAGTCTGGGCAACATATTCAAATGCCACATAGATCCATACGGCAATGCTGACAAAGATCGGTATTTTCTTTTCACCGGTAGATTCCTTGACGATCCGGTCCATTCTCTTGCTGTAGGACTTGTTTCTGAACTCACGCAATAACAGGAATCCGGCAAGTCTTAACCCATAGATCATTAACAGGAAGCACAATGCCACTGTTGCCGGGGTTATGTGTGACCGGAAGGCAATGATCAGTGTCAGACCAATACCCCATACTGCCAGTCCATATCCGACAGACATGAACCAGACAAACTTATAGTATCCCACTAATGTCAGCACAGCGCAGACGATCAGCAGGGTCAGCATTATTTTCGGAAAAACTGGATACATGTTATTTACCTCCGAAGTATCCCTTCAAATACTCTTTGAAGCTGGCTTTACCGTAAACGGTATCACCGTCCAGATCATGAGTCATGATGAATTTTGAGAATCTCAGAACGCCTTCACGGCCGGTCTTCTGAACCTTGTTGACCCAGGCCAGCACATCAAACAGCCAGGCTGGTGCACTGGAGATCTTGATTTCCTTGCCGGCAGCTTCAGCACACAGTTCAGCAATCTGACGATAAGTATAGGTTTCCTTGCCGCCGATATTGTAGGTCTTATTATCATCGCACATGTGCAGAACGATGAATTCAGCGAAATCAGGAGTATCAATGACGTTGCAGACCTTATCACCTGCTCCCAACAATGAAACCTTGCCCTTTTCGATCATAGGCTTGAAGACCTTGGCAATGTCATAGAAATATCCTGTCGGTCTGTAAATAGTATACTTCAGACCGGATTCCTTTAATTTCTGTTCAAATCTGGCCTTGGCATCCAGCATCGGTACATCCGGTGCTTCATCAGCTCTGATTACCGAAACAAAATTGAAATGCTTCACACCGGCCTTAATGCATTCAGCCAGCAGATTCAGGTTTCCCTGATAGTCAATGTCATAGGCAGTGACAGTCTTGCTGGCACCGGTCAGACCCATGGTGGTGATCGCCACATCACAGCCATCGCAGATTCCCTTTAATGTCTCAGGATTACGGGCGTCGATTGAAACAAATCTGTACTTGCCCTTGATTCCTTCAATTTCTCTTTCCTTCAGGTCAGCAGCGACAACTTCATGCCCCTGTTTAATCAGTTCCTTTAAGATATCAGCGCCCAGGTTTCCAAAAGCGCCTGCTAATACTACTTTCATGTTATTTACCCTTCTCCTTTGCACGCTTGTCATTAATGATATCCATGTGTTCAGCCGTTACCAGCGTCACGCCGTTTTCCTTAGCCCAGGCAACGCATCCTTTCAATACCGTCGGCAGGAAGATCCTTGGAACCTTTACCAGTTTGGCACAGGCTTCTTCAGTAAACTGAACTTCCGGATCGATTCTCTTGGCGGCATACATGACAGAGGAAACGCTGGTTTCCCTTATCGGCAGCAGCTCGCCGATCGGCTTGTTCCAGAATGGTGATCTGGTATACCAGAAATTCTTGGAATCACGGTAACCGTAGTCTACCGGTACCGGTGGGAAGTCATTCTTGGTAACACCGTTGACTATGGCGTTGTAATACTTTTCCTTCATCAGGATCTTTTCAACCTTCAGAATGAAGTGAGCCCCATATGGTGAAGTAATACCGTTGAAGTCATGATACTTCTCCATTTCATAGTGGTCACATCCTTCTTCCAGAGGCTTGGTATCCTCACAGTTTTCCAATGAGTCTACCCATGTGCATTCAAACACCTGGAAGCATTCCTGAAGTACCTGCGGGTATTCACCGGCAGGATCAGCTTCTTTTCTCAAGCCGTCTTCCAGTTTATAGATGCAGTTCTTCATCTTCTGTTCAGTGGTATCACCCGGGAATCCCAGGGCAACAGCCTGCTTGAACAGTTTGCGGTCATCGTAAATGAAATTCAAAGCACATTTCTTTCTCTTGATCAGATTCTGTGCAGTATTTGATGAGTTGCGGCATGACAGAAGCATGGCATAATAGTCCTTGCCTGCAACATAATAAGGCTGAACTAATGAATAAGCCCCGCAATTGGTCTGCCCGTTGTCAGCCAGTGTGCTTATGATCACTGTAGGCATTGGGAAGAAGGCCGATGTCTGATAGAAATTATCGACAATTCTCAAATCTTTATAACTACTCACGTTGTATTCCCCCTAGTATATTCAGAAATATTATACAATAAACAAAATAACGCTGTTCGAATTCTGTTATAATTATCAACGATTTCACAAAGAAGAATAATCAATTCTGTAAAATCTTGCAAAATTGTAAAACGCTGATATAATTAGGTTAGGAAAGGTGTGATGCATTATGTTCCAATGGATCAAAGGAAATGCCTATACCATGATAGCCACATTAAATGACACGGCCATTACACTGAATAACAGTGCAGCGACTTACTTTGCCGACATCAGGTGGTGTCTGGTAGGGCTCGATGAAGAAAACAGGCTTATGGCCATTAAGCCGGTTTCCAAAAATGAATATGACCTGCATCTCTACCCTATGGAAGACCTTCATAAGATCTCCGTGGGAACGGGATATGCACGTGTCAGCAATAAGGCTCTGATGACATCCATTTCAGCCCTGATAGGTCTGCCGTTGGATGGCATCAAGTATCTGGCCAGCTGGGATGAAAAGGAAAAGATGTTGATCATTGACCTCAACAACATCTTCAGGGGGTAGTAACTATGATGATAACATTATGGATTTTTGTCGCAATAGCCTCCATTGTAATTGAAATAATTACTCTGGGTGACCTCATCTGCATCTGGTTTGCGGTTGGAGCATTGGTATCAGGTCTTCTGGCATGGGCCAAGGTTTCAACGGCAATACAGTTTGTGACTTTCTTTGTGGTTTCAATCGGTGTAATGCTGATCGTACGACCTCTGGCAGCCAAGTATCTGCGCGGTAATGTCGTAGCCACCAACAGCGACCGACTGATCGGCATGAATGCTGTTGTAACCAGAGATATCACTGCCGATTCATGGGGTGAACGGCAGGTCAGCGGAATGACCTGGAGCTGTATATCTATTGACAATCAACCGGTTAAGAAAGATACTGTTGTTAGGATTATGGCAATCGACGGCGTCAAGCTGATTGTCAGACCGATAGATGATTAATAAGGAGGATCAATCTTATGGACAAGTTTTTACCGATAATCATATTTCTGGTAATATTCTTCATCGTAGCCATGTTACTGGCTTACATGATCAGGATCGTACCGCAGGCTGAAGCCTATGTAGTTGAAAGACTGGGTGCCTACAACGCTACCTGGACTACCGGTGTACATTTCCTGGTACCATTTGTTGACAGGATCGCCAACAAGCTCACTCTGAAGGAAATCGTCAAGGACTTTGATCCGCAGCCGGTTATCACCAAGGATAACGTAACCATGCAGATCGATACCGTTGTCTATTTCCAGATTACCGACCCTAAGCTGTACACCTACGGTGTTGTCGGACCTATTACAGCTATTGAAAACCTGACTGCCACTACCCTGCGTAACATTATAGGTGACCTGGAACTCGATGAAACCCTGACTTCCAGAGACATCATCAATACTCAGATGCGTTCCATCCTGGATGAAGCAACAGACCCTTGGGGAATCAAGGTCAACCGTGTTGAGCTGAAGAACATCATTCCTCCAAAGGATATCCAGGAAGCAATGGAAAAACAGATGAGAGCAGAACGTGAAAGACGTGAAGCAATTCTTAAAGCTGAAGGTGAAAAGA
>CAMOMM010000154.1 GCA_946619805.1 uncultured Bacillota bacterium
TGTTTTCAATCAGAATGGTCAGGCGAAGTTCACCACGTCCTGAAACCTTGAAGGTATCAGTAGTTGCGGTAGGTTCAACTCTTAAGCCAACGTTGACTTCCAGTTCTCTTTCCAGTCTTTCCTTCAGGTTACGGCTGGTTACATAACGTCCAACTTTTCCGGCAAACGGTGATGTGTTTACCATGAAGTTCATGGACAGGGTCGGTTCATCAATGTGAATTGGAGGCAATGGTTCAACATGATCCTTATCACAGATGGTCTCACCGATGGAGATGTCAGGAATACCGGCGATGATGGCAATGTCCCCGCTTCTGGCTTCGGTTACCGGCTTACGCTTGATGCCTTCATAGACAAACAGCTTGGTGATCGTGCACTTTTCCTGCTTGCCGTCATTCTTGCTGAGAACGACCTGCTCACCTGTTCTGAGAGTGCCTCTGAAGACACGTCCGATACCCAGTCTGCCGATGTATTCATCATAGGCCAGATTGGAGATCTGCATCTGCAGCGGATCTTCATCCAGATCCTCAAAAGGTCTGGCATAGCTGATGATGGTTTCAAACAGCGGCTTGATGCCTTCATCAGGATCATCGATGTTCTTCTTGACGATCCCGGCCTTGGCAACGCCATATAATACCGGGAAGTTTATCTGTTCATCCGTAGCGTTGAGGTCAAAGAACAGTTCATAGACCAGATCAATGACTTCCTCTACGCGGGCATCCTTCTTGTCGATCTTGTTGATCAGAACGATCGGTCTTAAGCCCAGTTCCAGAGACTTCTGCAGAACGAATCTGGTCTGCGGCATCGGTCCTTCGGAAGAGTCAACCAGGAGGATGACCGTATCAACCGTCTGAATGATACGCTCTACTTCACTGGAGAAGTCAGCGTGCCCCGGAGTATCAACGATATTAATTTTATAATCCTTATAGAATACAGCGCAGTTCTTGGAATAGATCGTGATCCCTCTTTCCCTTTCCAGGTCATTGGAATCCATGATCAGTTCGCCCACTTCCTCGTTCGGCTTGAAAACACCGGACTGATTCAGGAAAGCATCGACCAGGGTACTTTTACCGGCGTCGACGTGAGCTATTACTGCGATGTTGATAATCTTCTGCTTGCTCATAAAATCACCTTCTCCACAAACACAACGTTAGTATTATAACACTTTTCTTTCTACGGTATAAAGACCGTTTTCATCGATTTCCAGAACAATGTATCCTTCTTCGTTCTCGTCTCTGTTGTGAGACAGGGAACCGGGATTCAGCAGTCGTACTCCATCGTATACCTGATCATAGTAACGGTGAATATGCCCGAAGACGCAGATGGAACAGTTCTTGTTTTTGGCCATCCGGGCCAGCTCACTCTTGAGGTTCCACAGATGATCGCCATGGATCATGAAGATGTGCAGTTTACCGCAGTCAACAACGCGGTATTGCGGCATCTCCGGGTCCCAGTCACAGTTACCCTCAACAAAAAGAATATCCGGATAGTTGCGTGAATCTGAGCACAGATCCCCGCAATGCAGGAAGAAATCCGCATCCTGTTCCCGGAACAGTACCTTATCGATCAGATTGTTGCGGCCATGTGAGTCGCTCATAACTACTATTTTCATGCATATAATATATAACAGAAAAAAGCTTTTTTTCAATAAAAAAAGGAGCAGAACCTTAATGTCCGCTCCTGCGTTTTCCTATTTCATTCCTGAACAGTTTTCGGATGTCATCCTCATCCATGTACGGATATGCTTCATCAAAGTCAAAATCGTATTGCCCTGCCAGATAGCCTTTCAGCACCTTGTGGAACCCATCCTCTGAGACAAACGGATACATCTCCGCAGGTGCCGCGCCCTTCTGTGCCAGAGCCACAAACAGATCGTCAATGTCATCATCATCCATAAATGGAAGAGCACTGCTGAAATCAAAGTCAAACCTGCCTTTCAGATATCCTTCCACTACCTCATGGAAGCCATCTTCAGAGACAAAAGGATACATTTCCTCTATGACCATTCCCCTTTCAGCCAGGGTTATAAACAGTTTGTCAACGTCATCTTCATCCATAAACGGCAGAACACCGGTGATCATCTGAGGCGGTTCCTTTTCAATCAGTTCCCAGGCCAGTCTGGCAGCCCCGTCTTCACTGGCAAACGGCAGTATCGCCTCAGGATTGCCTACCTTGTGATAGATATCCACAATAAGATCATCGACGTCGTCCTCATCCATGAAAGGCAGAAGGCTCGTCAGAGTAATACCGCTGTATTCCTCGCTTCCGTCAATTATCTTCTGTGCCACCTGACGCAGTTCATCGTCATCCAGAAACATTAGCATTTTATTAAGGTTCATTCTGTTACCTCCTTCTTCTGCAGACACAGCAGTTCTTCCAGCGAAACATCATAGATGTCCAGCAGCATGATGCATGATTCAATGGAAGGCATCGTATTGCCGATCTCCCAGCTGCTGACGGCCTGACGGCTGACAAAAAGAGCTTCAGCCAGCTGGCTTTGCGTCATTTGGCTGTTTTCTCTTAACTCACGCAGTTTCCTGGCTACCTTACGGGTATCAAGCATGTCCGGTTACCTCCATCTGATTCCATTATATAATCTGTACCGTTTTTGTCGAGCAAGCCGCAATTGACAGAAGAAAAAGAAGAACCGAAGTCCTTCCTTTCATTCAATTCGATTGCTGATTACTGTTTTACACAGAAATCACATGGGTCATGTCTGCCGGCATCCAGAGCTTCCTGAATCGTTCCTTCGAAGACGATTGAGGAGTTCTGCAGAGCCTGACAGTCAGGGTTGAGGTGATATGACTTGCCGAATCTGGTGTAATAAACCGTATCACCAGAGTATTCAGTAATAGTCTGAGTCATTTCCTCTTCACTCATTGGGTTCCAGTCCCAGGAGAACAGTCCGGCGATAACCAGAGCTGCTGCAGCTACCGGTAACAGGATGTTCTTGGTCTTCTTGTCCAGATCCTTGTTGGTGATAAGAAGAATTACCAATGGTGCCAGACATACAGCGGCGGCTATTAAGCCCATCTGGTTCCACAGGAAGAATTTCAGCTTGTTTTCTTCACTGGCCGGGTCAACATCGTTAGCTCTCTTCCAGAACTGAGCGCCTACGATTACCAGAATCGCATCAACGATCAGGAAGCCAAGCTGCCAGTACAGCATGTTCTTTTCAATATACAGTGTTTTGTTGAGAGTCAGAATGAACGAAACTTCGCAGGCCAGAGCCAGGATCCAGAATACGAATGCGGCGATTCTCTTGCCGGTAGCCTTCTGTCTTCTTTCTTCCTTGGTTCTAGGAGTTACTTCAACCTTAGTCTCCTGCCGGGCATTAGCCTTTACGAATTTTCTTTCTTTTACTGCCATTTCCATCATCCTTTCATTGAAAACAGATTATTGATAATTATATCACATTTTCCTGCCGATTGAAATACTCCCTTATTACAGCGGCTTCTTTTGGCCCGACAACTTCCGAGAGTTCCTCAACCGAGGCCTCTTCGATCTTTTTGAGAGTACCGAAGCTTCTTAAAAGAGCTTTCTTGCGCTTTGGCCCGATACCGGGCACATCATCCAGCTGGGAATGTGTCATTTCCTTTGATCTGACCTTCTTATGGAAACTTATCGCAAAGCGGTGAACTTCATCCTGCATGCGGGTCAGTTCGAAGAACAGCTTGCTTTCACGGTCAACTTCCAGCAGTTCCAGTTCGTCATTCATTAACGATGCCGTCTGGTGCTTGTCGTTTTTGACCAGACCGAAGATGGCAACGCTGTGCAATCCCAGTTTGGAAATTATCTCATTTGCTGCCT
>CAMOMM010000155.1 GCA_946619805.1 uncultured Bacillota bacterium
TCTTTCAGGAATCTATAAACGTCCCTGGCAGGTAACCGTTGAACGCTGGAAGGAATTCTTCGGATATGCCAGATACGGTCTGTGGGCTTCAGCATTTCAGTCACTCTGGCTCAGCATTAAGGAAGAAGGCATGAATTTCCTGTTCTATATCGCCTTGACTGCCATTCAGTTATGGCTGGCGGTGGATGGCATAAACAGGTTTTTTACAATCATCGGTTGGAAATGAAAAAATGGCATGAATAATACTTCATGTCATTTTTATTCTTCTTCAGAAACACCGTTCCACAGACGGTAGTAAATCTTCTTATTAGCCAGAAGCTGATCGTGAGTGCCTTCTTCCTCAATGCCGTTTCTTCCCAATACGATTATTCTGTCAGAATTCTTTATCGTAGATAAGCGGTGGGCAATGGTCAGTGTTGTACGTCCTTTTGACAGCTGTTTCAGGCTTTTTTCGATCTGCAGTTCGCTTTCGGTATCCAGAGCGCTGGTAGCTTCATCCAGCAACAGTATCTTTGGATTCTTAAGGAATACACGGGCGATCGCAATGCGCTGTTTCTGACCTCCTGACAGCTTGACACCGCGTTCACCGACATATGAATCATAACCGTCCTTCAGCTGTGAGCTGAATTCATCTGCCCCAGCCATTACAGCTGCCTGTTTTATCTGTTCTCTGGTAGCATTGAAGTTACCGTAGGCAATATTGTCGTAAACAGTACCGGAGAACAGGTAGACATCCTGCTGAACGATACCGATGTTATCTCTCAAGCTCTTAAGAGTAACATCCGAAATATCCTGGCCGTCGATTCTGATCGATCCGGCTGAAACATCATAGAAACGGGGAATAAGTGAAGCAAGTGTCGTCTTGCCTCCTCCGCTTTCACCAACCAGTGCCAGGTTTTCACCCGGTCTGATGGTAAGGTTGAGATGTTCCAGAACACGGTTGCCGTCATCCGGATATTCAAAGGTAACATCATCAAATCTGATCTCGCCTTCACTTACTTTAAGGTCACCTGCGTTTTCCTTATCCTTTATATCGATCGGTGAATCGATCATCTCAAAGAATCTTTCAATGCCGGTTATTCCTGACTGGAACTGTTCGGCAAATTCAACGATCCTTCTGATGGTGGCTATCAGGGTCTGTACATAGAGAATGTAAGCTACCAGATCAGCGGCACTGATCTTTCCGTTTATCAGAAACAGACCGCCGGCCAGGATCGTTACCGAATACATTAAACCGTCAAACAGTCTGGTTGACATGTTGTAGTAGGCCATGGCGTAATAGCGGTTGATCTTGATCTGCTTGAATTTCTGGTTGTCCTGTTCAAATTTGTCAAGTTCATGTTCTTCCGCACCGAAAGCCTTGACAACACGGTTTCCCAATAAGGAGTCTTCAACCCGGGAATTAAGTTCCCCTATCTGAACTCTCTGAGCCTTGGTGGCTACTCTGAAGCGGTGATTGAGCTTTATGGATACTATCACCATCAGAGGCAGACAGGCAAAGATTATCACTGTCAGCAAGACATTCGCTCGGCATAATATCGCAAATGACACCACTATCTTGATGAACGCAATGAACATCTCTTCCGGGAAATGATGTGAGAACTCGGTTATGTCAAAGAGGTCATTGGAAATACGGCTCATGATCTGACCGATCTTGTTGTTAGCAAAGAAGTTATCACTCAGTCTTTCCAGATGATTGAAGGCATCCCAGCGCATGTCGGTTTCGATGTAGACTCCCATTATGTGCCCTCTTGAGCTCATGTAGTAATAGGCAATGGCATCTATCAGTCTTAAGACAATATACAGACCGGCCAGTTTCAATATCGTGTTTACTGTCAGTACAGCCGGTTCATACATGGCTGAATTGGTCAGAAAATGCATGATACGCGGCAGGACGATATCACAGACTGTCGTTAATGAGGCACAGAAAAGATCAAAGAACAGCATTCCCTTATATCGGAACAGATACGGGCTGAACCTCTTCAGCAATTCCCGGCTGCTGTAAGTCTTTTCTCTGTTTTCACTCATGATCATCGCCCTCCTGACTGTCTAGAATTATACACTATTGAATGTTGTGAATCTATTGATTGGCCTTGACAATTTCAGATATTGGAAAATTGAATGTCCATTTTTGTGTTACTATTAACCTGAGGGGTAACAGTTAATGGATATGATTTTCGGACTGATCGGCCGGGGAATTATAATTGCTGCAGCCATATATATTCCCGTCACTCTGAGAAAAAGCCGAAAGGCAGCCAGTGAAACCGGATTCGATACGGTTGCTACGGTATCAAAGCTGGTGATCGGAATTGACGCGGATGATGACGATTACAATTATGTCAGATTCACTGATGAAAACGGGATTGAGCATGAAGCACTGCTGCACGCAAGGACTCTGTTTGATGAAGGAACCAGATTGAGAATAAGATATTCAGATCAGGATTATCTCAATGTCTTCCTGGCTGAAGACCTGTAATTGAAGAATTAGATTGGGGGCAGAAACAGTATGAACATGTACGATTATCTTAAGTGGCGCGGTGATCTCACTTTTCAGCAGGATGGCTTCAACATCGTTGACAACCTGCTTTTTGCCTATGCCTGCTATACCGATCTTACGGAAGTCATTACGGAAGATGAGACTGTGACGATTCATGAAGCAGCAGAAAGACTTTTCAAGCTGCATACCGAAGAGGAAATGCTGAAATCAGGCAGTCTTATTGCCCATGCCCCGGTAATTCTCAGACGCATGGGTGAAACCAGAAGATTCGGCAGTATTCCCATCAGCAATTACGTCCGCCGTGTAAATGAAGAGGAAACCGAACAGTTCAGTGCCATGCACTTCCAGATCGATCCCAGAACCACCTATATCGCCTATTGCGGTACGGATGATACCATCATTGGCTGGAAAGAGGATTTCCAGATGTCCTACAAGATCATCAATGCTGAAAAAAGCGCAGCCGATTACATCAACAAAACAGCCAGAAAGAACTTTCACCGCTATTATGTCGGAGGCCATTCCAAAGGCGGTACCCTGGCAGTCTATGCAGCCATGAAGGCATCAGGAGGCATTAAGAAGAAAATCATAAACGTCTACAGTAATGACGGTCCGGGAATCGCTCCGGTTGCCATGGATAAGGTAAGATTCGCTGCCATACAGCCAAAGCTTATCAAAATAATTCCGGAATTAAGCATCGTCGGAAGTCTGTTTGACAACGATGACAACAAGGTCATTATCAAATCAAGTGAGTCACTGTTCTGGGAACATGACGCTGTAGGCTGGCAGATACTTGGCAACAACTTTGAGATCGGTACCCGGACTGAGGAAAGCAGACTGATACGTGAAGGAGTTCAGGACTTTCTGGCCTCCATGGATATGAAACAGCGCAAGGAATGGGTCGATGAAATGTTCCGGGCTTTTGATAAGGCCGGCATAGTCGGTGTTCCTGATTTTTCCAAGAAAGGCCTCCCTATCCTGGTTAAATTCGTCAAGGAGATATTAAGCATCAACGACAACGCCAAGGAAGCTTTCGGCAAGCTGGGTCAGGTATTCGGTTCATTAGCGTCAGAAAGAGCTGAAGATGTCGTCAAAACCAGATTAAAGGACATTTCCGACGGCATCGGCAACATGATCAAATCGATCGGCCGCAAAAAGGACGAAAAAGATACTGCTGAAGAATAGAAATACAGAGCTTAGAGTAACTGCCATGTTACCTTAAGCTCTTTTTTGCCGGGGTTTCATCTGATACATATTTAAGAAAACCTCGTTTTTGTGTAAAATAAATGTATGGAA
>CAMOMM010000156.1 GCA_946619805.1 uncultured Bacillota bacterium
GGCAACTTCGGATCAATTGACGGTGACCCGGCTGCTGCATCTCGTTATACAGAAGCCAGAATGTCCAAGATTTCCATGGAAATGTTAAGAGACATTCAGAAGGATACTGTTGATTTCATAGATAACTATGACGGCGAAGAACAGGAACCTGTTGTTCTGCCTTCACATATTCCAAACCTGCTGGTAAACGGTACAACCGGTATCGCAGTAGGTATGGCAACCAATATTCCTCCACACAATCTCGGTGAAACAATTGATGCTATTGATGCCATCATTGATGATCCTGAAATCAGTGTTGTTGAATTAATGAACAAGTACCTTCCTGGTCCTGATTTTCCTACAGGAGGCCTTATTCTGGGCCGTGGCGGCATCAGAAAGGCATATGAAACCGGTAAGGGTATTATTTATAACCGTGCAAAAGTTGAAATTAATGAGATTGAAAACGGAAAGCACGAAATTGTCATAAAAGAGATTCCTTACGGTGTTAATAAGGAAAACATGTTCAAGCATATTGCTGATCTGGCCAGAGAAAAGGTAATAGACGGTATTACCAGCATGGTTGATGGATCAAATATGAATGGTATCAAAATTACCATTGAAGTAAGAAAAGATGTTCAACCTGAAGTTTTGCTGAACCATCTCTATCAGAAAACGGCATTGCAGACAACTTATGGCGTCAATATGCTGGCCCTGATCGATAATGTTCCAAAGATTCTGAACATCAAGCAGGCCATTCAGGCCTACATTGATCACCAGGTTAATGTCATTGAAAGAAGAACACAGTATGATCTTAATAAGGCACTGGACAGAGCCCATATTTTAGAGGGTTTAAGAATTGCCCTGGATCATATTGATGAAATTCTTAATATTATCCGTTCTTCAGAAACTGATGATATTGCAATGGACAGACTGATGAGCAGCTTCGGATTAAGTGAAATTCAGGCTAAATCAATCATGGACATGCAGTTCAGAAGACTGACCGGTCTGCAGAGAAAGAAGATTGAAGAAGAATATGAAGCTCTGCAGGTAGCAATAGCTGATTACCGTGATATTCTCAGTAAACATGAGAGAGTTCTGGGTATTATCAAAACAGAACTGGCTGAGATGAAAGCTAAATACGCTGATCCTAGAAGAACGGAAATCGTTGAGGCAGCCAGTGATATTGATGATGCTGATCTGATCCCTGTTGAAGAGTGCATGATTGCCATCACAACTAACGGCTACATCAAGAGAACAAGTGTTGACACTTATAAGACCCAGAACCGTGGTGGTAAGGGTGTTAAGGGAATGACTCTGAACAGTGATGATATCATTGATCAGGCAATTACCATGAGTTCTCATGATGACCTGCTGCTGTTTACAAATAAGGGTAAAGTTTACAGAATCAAAGGCTTCAATGTACCGGCAGCCAGCCGTGTATCAAAAGGCATTCCGGTAGTTAACCTTCTCAACATGTCTCCTGATGAAAAAGTCAGAGCACTTGTTGATGTAGTTGCCGGTCCGGAACTTGAAGAAAAGTTCATGTTCTTTGTTACTAAGAGCGGTCTGGTAAAGAGAGTTCCAATGGGTGAATTCCTTTCAATCAGACAATCAGGTAAGATCGCCATCTCATTAAGAGAAGATGACGAGCTGTTTGGTGCTCAGGTAACCGGCGGACATGATGAGATAATCATTGGCGGCAGCAATGGCAAGGCCATCAGATTTAATGAAGACGATGTCAGACCAATGGGCAGAAACGCTGCAGGCGTCAAGGGCTTCAATACAGATGGAGCAGTAGTTGTAGGTATGGCAACCGATAAGATGGGTGGTTATATCCTGTCAGTAACTGAAAAAGGTTATGGAAAGAAAACTGCTCTGGAAGAATACAGAATGACAAAGCGCGGTGCCAAGGGTGTCAGTACGGTAAATATTACTGAAAAGAACGGTCCGTTAATGTGCTTAAGAGCTGTTTACGGTGATGAAGACGTTCTGATCATGACAGATAGCGGTACAACGATAAGAATCTCACTTGAATCTGTTTCAACTTATGGTAGAAATACTCAGGGTGTCAAACTCATTAATGTTGATGAGGAAGCCAGAGTAGCAACCATAGCTCTGATCAGCAGAGAAGAAGAGGAAATTGAAGAAGAATCTGACGAAGAGGAGAATTAATATATGTTAGATATGAATTTTATCCGTACTAATCCTGAATTAGTTAAGGAAAACATCAGAAAGAAATTCCAGGATGCCAAACTGCCAATGGTAGACGAACTTCTGGATCTCGACAGAGAATATCGTTCAATTAAAACTCTGGATGATACTTTAAGAGGTCAGAGAAACAGTCTTTCCAAGCAGATTGGTGTACTGATGGGCCAGAAAAAAAGAGAAGAAGCTGAAGAAATCAAGGCTCAGGTAAGATCAATTGGAGATCAGTTGGTGGAAAATGAAAAGAAGGAAGATGTATTATTCCGGAAAATCAGAAAAATCCAGATGCGGATTCCTAATATGATAGCTGATGATGTTCCAATTGGTAAGGATGACAGCTTTAACGTTGAAGAACAGCGTTTTGGAGAGCCAAAGGTACCGTCATTTGAAATTCCATATCATTCAGATATAATGGCAACATTCAACGGCCTTGATAAGGAAGCAGCCGGAAGAGTAACAGGAAATGGTTTCTATTATCTGATGGGTGACATTGCCAGATTACATTCTGCAGTTCTGGCCTATGCCAGGGATTTCATGATTGATAAAGGTTTCATTTACTGTATCCCTCCTTTCATGATCAGAAGCGCAGCGGTTGACGGTGTTATGTCCTTTGCTGAAAAGGAAAACATGATGTATAAGATTGAAGGAGAAGACCTCTATCTTATCGGTACATCTGAACACTCAATGATTGCCAAGTTCAAGGATCAGATATTAAAGGAAAAGGAACTGCCTATTACCATGACTTCATATTCACCTTGCTTCAGAAAAGAAGTGGGGGCACATGGAATTGAAGAAAGAGGCGTTTATAGAATTCATCAGTTTGAAAAGCAGGAAATGATCGTAGTATGTAAGCCTGAAGATTCTGAAGCCTGGTATAACAGGATGTGGAGTTATTCTGTTGAACTGTTCAGATCTCTGGACATTCCGGTAAGAAAACTGGTTTGCTGCTCAGGTGATTTGGCAGATCTTAAATACCGTTCATGTGATATTGAAGCATGGAGTCCAAGACAGCAGAAGTATTTTGAAGTATGTTCATGTTCTAACCTGACTGATGCTCAGGCAAGAAGACTTGGTATCAGAGTTCAGAGTGAAGATGGCAACAAGTATTTTGCTCATACTCTTAATAATACAGTTGTTGCTCCTCCAAGAATGCTGATAGCTTTCCTTGAAAATAATCTTAACGAAGACGGAAGCGTCAATATTCCTGAAGTATTACAGCCATATATGGGTGGAAAAAAGGTATTGATTCCTAACAAATAAAAATGTTCCACGTGAAACACTGACAGCAGAGCAATTCTGCTGTTTTTGTATGTTCCACGTGAAACATAAAGAAAAGCACCCTGTATTGCTCTATTATGGGTGAGCCGGGTGCTTTCCTCTCCTTCATCACACGAATGTGATTTGCCTTCTCTTCCTTCTCCGCTTTGGCATTTTTCAATGCCAAGTAAGATTCTATATCTAAGAAATACAGTTGTCAAGCGTGTTGGCAAAAGAACCAATTCGTGGTATATTATACACGGTACAACACAACTAACTTTAATTTGGTCAGGATGGGAACATAGCAGCCACATAAGCAAATTGTGTGTGTACCACTTTATTTAGG
>CAMOMM010000157.1 GCA_946619805.1 uncultured Bacillota bacterium
GTTTGAAGAATATCATCGTCTGCATCCTGTTTGCGATTGGTTCATTCTCAGACTTCCTTGACGGTTATCTGGCCCGTAAGAACAACCAGGTAACGACATTCGGTAAGTTCATTGACCCAATTGCTGACAAGTGTCTGACATCAACCATGTTCATTCTGCTGGCTGCTTCACAAGTCATTCCTGTTATTCCGGTAGTTGTAATGGTCTGGAGAGATACGATCGTTGACGGTGCCAGAATGATGGCTGCCGGGAAGGGCAGTGTCATGGCTGCCGGTATCCTGGGAAAGATCAAGACAGCTTCCCAGATGCTGAGCATCATCCTGACTCTGCTTAACAACTTCCCGTTTGAGATCATGAACATTCCAATGGCTTCCGTACTGTTATGGTTCTCAATGATCATTTCAGTATTGGGCGGCATTGATTACTACAATCAGGCCAAGCCATATATCTGGGAAACCAAGTAATGAAGCAGCTTGTTGAATTGCTGAAGGAAAAACAGCTGACGATCGCCAGCTGTGAATCACTGACCGGCGGACTGTTCTGCGCCAGCCTTACCCAGATACCTGGTGTATCAGCCGTACTTAAGGGCGGTGTGGTAACATACTGGACAGAAATAAAGGAAAAGGTCGTACATGTTTCCAGGGAAACTGTTGATACCTATGGAGTGGTAAGCGAACAGACAGCCTTAGAGATGGCTGTAAATGTTCAGAAAATGTTTGAAACGGATATTGCCGTATCATTCACAGGTAATGCCGGCCCTGACGTAATGGAAGACAAGCCGGCAGGAAGCGTATATACCTGCATTGCCATAAAGGATAAGACATATGGCTTCCATGATCTGATAAAGGCTGACAGAAACGAAGTCAGAAGGATAATTGTTGAAAAAACCGCAGACAGAATTAAGGAATTGCTTATTAACGGATCTATATAGTTAGTAGATGGAGGATAAAATCATGGCTGACAAGAAAATGAACAAGACATTAGAAGAAACCGTCAAGGAGATAAAGAAGGCATTAGGCGAAGATGCCATCATGTGGGGCAATGAGACCGTCAATGTTGACGTTGATGCCATCTCATCAGGTTCCCTGTTAGTTGATAAGGCATTGGGAATTGGCGGATATCCGCGTGGCCGTATCATCGAAGTATATGGCCCGGAATCAAGTGGTAAGACCACACTGGCCTTACATGCCATTGCTGAAGTTCAGAAGACCGGCGGCAAGGCTGCCTTCATTGACGTTGAAAATGCCATTGATCCTGTCTATGCCAAAAACCTGGGCGTCAACATCGATGATCTGCTGCTTTCTCAGCCGGACAGCGGTGAGCAGGCCCTGGAAATAACCTCCATGCTGGTAAGAAGCGGAGCCATTGACCTGATCGTTGTTGACTCTGTTGCCGCTTTAGTACCGCAGGCAGAACTGGACGGTACGATGAGTGATAACTCCATCGGCTTACAGGCTAGACTAATGTCCAAGGCCTTGAGAAATCTGGCCCGTGACATGAACAAGAACAAGTGTACGGTCATCTTCATCAACCAGTTAAGAGAAAAGATCGGCGTCATGTTCGGCAATCCTGAAACAACGACCGGCGGACGTTCATTAAGATTCTATGCATCCGTCAGAATAGAGATCAGAAAGGGTGAAGCCATCAAGGCCGGTACCGAGATCATCGGTAACAAGACCAATGTTAAGATCTCCAAGAACAAGGTTGCCCCACCATTTAAGACAGCTCAGATCGAGATCAGATACGGTGAAGGAATTTCCCACTTGGCTGAGATCGTCGATCTCGGTGTTGAATACGATCTGCTGGAAAAGAGCGGCACCTGGTTCTCATACAAGGGTGAAAAGATCGGGCAGGGCAAGGAAAATGCCAGACTGTTCCTGGCTGATCATCCGGAAATCGCCGAGGAACTTGAAAAACAGATCCGTGAGCTGATGGTCAGAAAGCCCGAAACCACTGAATAACGCAAAAAGCTCGTAAATACGGGCTTTTTTAGTTGCTTGAATCGAATTATATTGGTTAACTGATTAATTTATGATACAATATCTGCGGATATAGAAAGTTGAGGGGTTTTATATATGCCTATAAATGTATTACACCTCGTTCTGTATATTTCTGTTGGCGTCATCATAGGTATTATCATCATGGAAGTAATATCTAGGATGGGTTTGAATAAGAATCAACAAAAAGCGGATTTAATTATAAAAGAGGCTAACATCGAAGCAGAGAATGTCAAGAGACAGGCTGTTTTGGATGGTAAGAATGCCGCTTATGAATTAAAGTTGCAGGCAGAAAAAGAGATTAAGAAACAGCGTCAGGAAGTTAACGAACTTGAAAACAAACTGTTACGCCGTGACGATGCGCTGTCTTTCCGTGAGGAAAAACTGCAGAATAAGGAAAAATCTCTTGATGACCGTTTGGAAAACGTCAAGAACAAGACCGCAGAAATCGACAGGATGAAGGATGACTTACAGAAGAAGATCGATGTACAGATCGTCGAACTCGAAAGAGTTGCCAATCTGACTGCTGCCGATGCCAGAAAAGAACTGTTTGCCAAGGTTGAACAGCAGGCTGCCAATGAAATGGCTGCCATCATGAAGGAAAAGGAAGAAGAGGCCAATGCCAAGGCTTCCGACGTAGCCAGAAACATCATCGGACTTGCGATCCAGAGATATGCCCAGGAAGAAACGATTGAAAGAACCGTTTCCGTAGTAGGACTGCCTTCAGAGGAAATGAAGGGCCGTATCATCGGACGTGAAGGAAGAAACATCAGAGCTATTGAACAGGCTACCGGCGTAGACCTGATCATTGACGATACTCCTGAGACCATTACGATCTCCTGTTTCGATCCGGTCAGACGTGAAATTGCCCGTCAGACTCTGGAACATCTGATCAAGGACGGACGTATCCAGCCGGGGCGTATTGAGGAAGTAGTTGCCAAGAAGACAGCTGAACTCAATGAAATCATTCAGAAGACCGGTGAAGAAGCCGTATTTGAACTGGGCTTAGGCCGTATGGACCGTGAACTGATCAGACTGGTCGGCCGCTTAAGATACCGTTACAGCTATGGTCAGAACGTTCTGGAACATTCCAAGGAAGTTGCCAGACTGGCCGGCATGATGGCTGCTGAACTTCATCTGAATCAGAATCTGGCCAAAAGAGCCGGCTTACTGCATGATATCGGCAAGGCCATTGATACCGAGCAGGAAGGCTCACACGTTGAACTGGGCGTCAAGGTAACCAAGAAGCACGGTGAAAACGACATCGTGGTCAATGCGATCGCTTCACACCATGGTGATGTTGAAGCCAAGAGCGTTATCGCCAATCTGGTTGCGGCTGCCGATGCCTTAAGTGCTGCCAGACCGGGTGCCAGATATGAATCTCTGGAAAACTATGTTAACAGACTTGAAGAACTTGAAAAGATCGCCAATGGCTTTGAAGGTGTAGACAAGAGCTATGCCATCCAGGCCGGACGTGAAATCAGAGTCATGGTATTCCCTGACAAGGTAGATGATCTCAACTGTTACCGCATTGCCAAGGAAATCAAGAACAAGATCGAAGATGAACTGACTTATCCTGGCCAGATCAAGGTTACCGTAATCAGGGAAACCAGAGCCAGCGAAGTCGCCAAGTAACATGAGAGTACTGTTCGTCGGAGATATAGTCGGAAAATCAGGAAGGAATGCTCTGAGTGAGCATCTTCCTTTTTTGAGAGAAAAGTATCAGTATGACCTGCTGATAATCAACGGTGAAAATGCCGC
>CAMOMM010000158.1 GCA_946619805.1 uncultured Bacillota bacterium
CTATCCGAGTGTCGTCATGCATCTGGCACAGGAAATCATGAAACGGGGCGGTACGATCCGGAAGGGCAAGGCTCTCTGCGGTGTCTATGACGGTAAGGTTGCCGTTAAGGATACCAAGAGCGGTGAAGTCAGTGAAATCCCGGCTGATCAGGTAATTCTGGCCATGGGTGTAAGACCATGCAGACCGCTGATTGATGAGCTGAAGGAAGAATTCGGCAACAAGGTCATTTTGGTTGGCGACAGTGACAGGACAGGTCAGATCTATGATGCAATGCATTCAGCATATGACCGTGCCTTTGTCTATGAAAACAGATAATATACTGATGTAAGGCTGTTTAGACAGCCTTTTTCTATTGCTTAGAGTAACTCTAGTGTACGAAAATGTTCTTCAATTACAGAGAAATATGATAATATAATAAACAGAGGTGAAGTTAACATGAAATATGAAATTTTTGGCGGCAATTTTCCAGCTGTAACAATTTTCCTGGAAGATGGCGAAAGCATTTATACTCAGGCCGGCGGTCTTGCCTGGATGAGTGACAACATCAGAATGGATACCAACGTAAAGGGCGGTTTCCTTGCCGGATTCAAGAGAATGCTGACAGGCGACTCTCTGTTCATTGCTGACTACATTGCTGAAGGCAACAATCAGGAGATCACTCTTTCTGCCAGTCTGCCTGGCACGATCCTGCCAATGGTAATTGATGAAGATCATCATTATATCTGCCAGAAGGGTGCCTTCCTGGGAGCTACTCAGGGAACTACTGTTGACATGGCTGAAACCAATTCATTCTGGGCTGGCCTGTTTGGCGGTGAAGGATTCTTCTTACAGCATCTGACAGGTAATGGCATGGTATGGGTTGAACTTGACGGATCAGTCAGAGAAATCGATCTCAAACCTGGTCAGACAATCAAGGTTGACAGCGGTAACGTTGCCATGTTTGAAGACCGTGTACGGTATGACATTGAATCAATCAAGGGATTCAAGAATGTTCTGTTCGGCGGTGAAGGTCTGTTCTTAACAACCCTGACAGGACCTGGTAAGGTATGGCTGCAGACAATGACAGCTAAGGACCTGGCTGGCAGACTTGTTCCATTCCTGCCTACACCTACTTCAACTACAACTTCTATCAATACAGGAGACTAGAAAACTAAGGAGGTTCGCCTCCTTTTTCAGTGGTATAATACATAATATAAAGAATGTACTTAATACTGAAAGACTGACTTTGAGAAAACTGCAGGAAAGCGATCTGCCGGACATTTTTGAATGGGCCAGCGATCCGGAGGTAACCAGATTTGTTACCTGGAATCCGCATGAATCACCTGAGGTAACAAAAACCGTTCTGAACCTGTGGTTAAGGGAATATGATGATCCTGGATGTTACAGATATGGTATTGAATTAAAGGAAACAGGAAAACTGATCGGCATGATCGATGTGGTAGGATACAGAGACGGTATCCCGGAGATTGGATACATTCTGAACAGAAAATTCTGGAACAGGGGATACATGAGTGAAGCACTGGCAGCATTAAAGCAGTATCTTCTGGAAGAATATGATGAACTGTTTATCAGAGCAGCCTGCGAAAACATCGCCAGCAACCATGTGATCAGAAAAAACGGTTTCCAGTTTACGGGCACGGAAATAATTGCCAAGGGCGGGGAACCGGTAACAGTTAACACTTATCGCCTGCAGAAAGGAAGGACTAATGAAAAAAGCAATTGAAGCAATCAGAAAGTTTAATGAAGAAAGAGACTGGGATCAGTTTCACAGTCCTGCCAATCTGGCAAAGTCCATTTCAATTGAAGCCGGTGAACTGCTGGAGTGCTTCCAATGGGGTGGCCAGTACGATAAGGAAGCGGTATGTGAGGAACTGGCCGATGTTGTCAACTACTGTCTGGTAATGGCTGACAAGCTTGATGTGGACCTGGAAGAAATTCTGCTGGCCAAACTGGAAAAGAACATTGCCAAGTATCCGGTGGAAAAAGCCCGCGGACGCAACACCAAATATGACAAGCTGTAGGAAATTTGCCATAAGGATAAAAGTCTGCTAAAATCACGTTATGAATGAACTTTCGGAAAACAAGGTATATCAGAGCTTAAGAACAGTTGTAGCTGCCGTTGCCGGCATCTCTTTGATCAATGTATTTCTGATCAAAATGGAAATAGAGAGAAATCTGCTGTTCTCGGCATTTCTGCCTGTCTGGGGAGCTAACTATGGCATATACTTCGCTCCTGAGGTAAACAGGAACCGGATTATTGCTGGCGGGGTATTGCTGATAGGAGTTTTCTATATGTGCTACTTACTGGCCGGGAAAAGACCGGGGTGGATGATGTTTGCTGCCTTACTCTATCTGATAGATACCTGGATCATGATATGGTTTATTGAAACCAGAGGATACAGTTACACCAGCTGGGGGCTTGATATAGTTTCCCATATCATAGTGCTGGTACTAATGGTACGGGCCGGTGTGATCGGCAGAAACCGGATAAAGAAAAAACCGGCTGAAGTCATTTCTGAGCCGGTTGAGGAAAAACCTGAGAATAAGGTAGATTATTATGTTGATGACTAAGACAGTGGAAACGCTGTCTTATTTTTTTAATAATGGTGAAACTCTCTTGTAGACCAGAGCCGTGATAAGTCCAACCAGAACTCCCTTGACCAGGTTGAACAGTGTGACACACACCAGCACCAGGGAAAGAGTACTGTTGATAAACGGAAAGATTTTGGTTCCGGCTGCAATGATTGCTTCCAGAGGGAAGTGAGCAATCGAGACATAGGCAGGAATAAGCAGGAAGTAGTTAAGCAGGTCCCCGGCTATTACCCTGCAGATTATGCCCACAGCTATTCCGGTGCTGGCTCCTTTGCTGGTCCTGTTTTTCTGATAGATCAGCCCGGCCGGTACCACCAGGGCACAGCCCATCAGGAAATTGGCAAATTCACCGATAAAGGCAGTGTTGGTTCCGTTGAAAACCAGGTTAAGCAATATCTTAAGTGCTTCAATGATGATCCCGGCAACCGGTCCTAAGGCAAAGGAACCTATCAGAACCGCTACTTCAGAGAAGTCAAGCTTATAGAAGGTAGGGGCAATTGACGGCAGCGGGAAGGAGACGAGCATTATAACTACTGCTACTGCTGCCATGATGGCGATTTTGGCTAATGTTTTGATACTGTTTTCTGATGACATTTCATATCCTCCTTAACCTCGAAAAAAGAGGTTCATATCAAAACCTCCAGTTTTTCGTGAAAAGAAAATTCTTCTCTCATCCAGACTGTACTGTCGCCCATGGAATTGCACCATGTCAGCCAAATGGCTCGTGGGGTTTACCACCGGTAAGGAATTTCACCTGTCCCTGAAGATTTCCTTATTATTATAGATTCGTTATGAAGCTATGTAAAGATTACTGCTCAGTCATTTCAGATTTCAAGCAGATTCATCAGAGCCTTAGTGTAGATCTCAGTCTGCAGCTGCAATGACTTGAGGGTAACGAATTCATTGTCATCATGGATATGCCAGTTGTATTCACCGGTATCACAGCCGAAGGCAACAATGTTAGGCATGCTTCTGGCATAGGTTCCTCCACCCATGGTGATCGGTTTCTGATCAGAACCTGTGACTTCATAGAAGGCATCCAGCATTGCTTTGATCATCGGGTGATCAAGAGGGAAGAACAGTGGGTCAGCGCCTTTTAAATCGACT
>CAMOMM010000159.1 GCA_946619805.1 uncultured Bacillota bacterium
TATGAAAATATTTTCATAAAATCGAACCGAAAACAACGAAAATTGTGTCTTGTTCTGTTTTAAAAATCAAAGAAAACAAAAAATCGCACATTTGGGCATTCCGGATGTTTAGGTTGAAGATAAAGTGCTTGTATATTATAATATTAAAGTTATGGGGATACCCTCCCCATCACAGCAGCCATGACTGCAGAAAAGAGGTAGAAAACATGAAAATTGAAGACATTTTGATTTCTTCCATTAAACAGACCGTTCAGAATCTTTTTGAAATCGTTCCTGAAGATAAGATGGTCATGATTGAGATTCCCAAGGACAGTTCCAACGGTGATTACTCTACCAATATCGCTATGCGTCTGACCAAGCTGCTGAGAAGAAAACCTCAGGAGATCGCTGCTGCAATTAAAGAAGATCTGCTGAAAAATGTAAACGAAATAGAAAAGATCGAAGTTGCCGGCCCGGGATTCATCAACTTCTGGATCAGAAAGAATGCCTTAGCCAGCATCATCAACAGTGTCATTGACCGGAATGACAGCTATGGACATTCCAATACCGGCAAGGGCATTAAATATCTTGAAGAATATGTCAGTGCCAATCCAACCGGACCTCTGCATTGCGGACATGCCCGCGGTGCCGTCTGGGGCGACAGCTGTGTCCGTATTCTCAAGGCTGCCGGCTACGACGCAACCAGAGAGTATTACATCAATGATGCCGGTGCTCAGATCCATAACCTCGGTTTATCATTATACGCCCGTATCAGGGAACTGCACGGCCTGGATTTCACTCTTCCTGAAGACGGCTATCATGGCCCGGATGTAGTTGAAATTGCCAGAGAGATCGTTGCGGAAACCGGCAATCACTATCTTAGTATCCCTGAAGAGGAAGCTGTCGAACAGCTCGCCGAGCTTGGCAGAAACAAGGAACTTGACAGGATCAAAAAGGATCTGCGGTATTACGGCTGTGAATTTGACTCCTGGATCTCGGAAAAGTGGATCGTTTCCCAGGGAATGGTCGAAGGTGTCGTTAAGGAAATGAAGGAAAAAGGGCTGACCTATGAAGATGATGGAGCCCTGTGGTTCAGATCTACTGAATATGGCGATGAAAAGGACCGTGTCTTAAGAAAGTCAAATGGCTTATATACCTACCTGACTCCGGATATTGCCAATCACAAATACAAATATGACAGAGGCTATGAAGTTCTCGTTAACATCTGGGGTGCTGACCACCACGGCTACATTCCACGTATGAAGGCTGCCATGAAGGCACTGGGATACAATTCAGACAATCTGCTGATCGATCTCTGTCAGATGGTCAGAATGGTTGAAAACGGTGTGGAAGTCAAGATGAGCAAGCGTACCGGCAATGCCATTACCCTGCGTGAACTGATTGATGACATCGGCCTGGATGCCGCCAGATACTTCTTCCTTTCCAAGGCTCTGGATTCCCATCTGGAATTTGACCTGGGACTGGCCAGAAGTCAGACCAACGATAACCCTGTCTACTATGCACAGTATGCCTATGCCCGTATCTGTTCCGTGATCCGTCAGGCAGATAAAGCACCGGAAAAACTGGAAAGCTATTCACTGTTAACTTCACCTAAGGAAATCGACATGCTCAAGCACATCAGCATGTTCCCTGAGGTGGTATCAGATGCCGCTGTTTCCAGAGCTCCTAATCTGATCTGCAATTACGTTCAGAAACTGGCCGCCTATTTCCATTCATTCTATGGCTCCTGCAAGGTAAACGACAGTGACAATCCTGAATTATCCGCTGAACGTTTATCGCTGCTGGAAGCCACCAGAATAACTCTGAAGAACGCTTTATACCTGTTAGGTGTCAGTGCTCCGGAAAAAATGGAAAAGACAGATTCAAAATAACAGACCAATATAAAACAAAGCTAATGGGAACCGCCATTAGCTTTTTCTTTTTCCAGATCATATTCGTAAAGATTAATTATGCATTTGCCGATATCTTCATAGTAAGCTTCCAGATCACCGCAATACGTAAAGCCCCGCTTGCGGTAAAGCCTGGCAGCAGGAAGATTTCCTTCCAGCACGTCCAGATGGATCACCCTGGCTGTTTTTTCTGCTTCACTTATGAGATATTTCAGGAAAGAGGAAGCAACTCCCTTGCCGCGGTGTTGCGGTGATACGGCAAGAAGATGAATTACTGCAGCCTCTTCATCAGCAACCTTTTTCTGCCAGATGCCGGACTTATACATCGGTTCTTCTTTACAGCTCAATACCGCCCGGCAGGCAAATTCCCCTTCCTGTTCCCCGACATAAAACTCTCCCACTTCTGTATGGTCAGTTAAATCCTGTTTACAGGGATAAATGTCTCTGGTCCATTTTGGCCCGTATTCATCAAATGGCTGCTGATCCAGGACTCTGTCATACATCCGGACCAGTTTTCCAATTTCATCTGCAGCAACTTTACGGAATATCATGTCATGCCCTCTTTGAAGAAATTATATCCGAAATAAGAGCACAGAAAAAGTGCCCTTAAGGACACTTTCAACGTTCAATTATTCTGCCTTTACAACAGGGCTGTCAACGGCATTCTTTCTGACGCTTTCAATACCGTTCTTGCAGCCGGCCTTCTGTGAATAGCCTTCAGAAGCCAGAATGATTTCGCCGTTGCGGGCTTTCAGTCTGAATCTGAATTCACCGGCCTTGTCAACATACATTTCGAACTTAGGGCTCTTGACCTTTTCGAATTCTTCAACAGTCTGGTCTTCAACCGGTGCAATTGGAGCGTTCTTTCTGACGCTGGCAATACCGTTTCTTAAACCTGATCTAGAAGCATATACTTCAGAAACACCAATAACTTCACCATTACCGGCTACCAGATTAAATCTTCTTCCTGTCTTAACTTCCTTAACTAAAAACTTTCCCATATTATCCTCCTTGGGTAATTACCTCTTATAGTTATTCTAATACAGTTTTTTTCATTTGTCTTGTTTTTTTAACTGTCGTTTCTGCGTCTTGTTACAGCTGAAACATCAGGTTCCACAAAATCATCAAGGTCATCCTCGTCGTAATCCGTCTCAAACGGATGTAAGCCGTATTCCCTGATCAGCTTCTGGGCTATGTTGAAGTTCTTGATGATCGGATCAAACAGCAGCAGATCCAGATCCATCATGAAATCATAGCTTTCCTCACTCAGAAACCAGACCGTATGCTTGCTGGCGGTAACATTCATCTTGATGTTATCCGAAACAAAGATCTCCCCGTCATCTTCATAGCCGAAGATCGGCAGATCGATCTCCTTAAGTTCATCCCAGATCTCCAGATTCTCTTCATCTTCTTCTATCTCCGGATCAAACTCATAATGTACCGTAATGGTCAGAGCCTTGAGAACGGGATTGGAGTTTTCTATCTTGATGAAGTCCGGAAGCAGTTCCTTCTTGAAGTCAATCTGGCGGAAATGCTTGATGAACTGATAGGAATTATACTCATGATTGTACACTATGGCCCCGTATTTTCTGATCTCGTGATCGAATTCCCTGATGAATTCACAATTGCGGTCCGTAATGTCAACGATCTGATTCAGATATAGATTTCTCATAAAATATCACCTTCAATATTCTAACACAAATAAAGTTTATCTGTGCTATAATGATTCATGGCACATGTCCCCGTAGCTCACCAGGATAGAGCGACTCCCTCCTAAGGAGTAGGTAACAGGTTCGAGTCCTGCCG
>CAMOMM010000160.1 GCA_946619805.1 uncultured Bacillota bacterium
TTTATATGCTAGACCTTCTTCAGTCGGTCTGTCTGCAGGCAGATATGCCTTGAACATTATGTTTCTTTTCAGCAGATCAGAGCGGTAGCTCATTGTTATGATTGCCATTTGTTCCTCCTTTATTCAGGGAAAGCGGCAATTGCCGCTTAACTTCTTGCTTTTTCGTTATACTTGATGAATCTTCTGGTAATCAGATGAGGTCTGGTGATCGCTGAACCGATGCAGACCATATCAGCACCGGCATCAATTACCGACTGCAGATCAGCCAGCTCCCAGATGCTTCCTTCCGCATTTACCGGAAGAGTGCAGTTTGCCTTGATGGCTCTTACCAGATCCCGGTCAGGAAATTCCTGAGGTCTGTGCAGTAAGGCCAGTGTTGTGGAAAGAATGTCAACCATTCCGGTGCTTTCGGCATTGATGGCATCTTCCAGAGTTTCACAGTCCGCCATTATGGCGATATCAGGATAAGCCCGTCTGATCTCCTTAAGCAGATCATACAGTTCTTCCTTGCTGCGGTAACGCAGTGTGCAGTCCAGAGCCAGAACATCACAACCCGCTTCAATTACGCTTTTAGCCGATTCAAAAGTCGGTGTAATGTAGACATAGTCAAAGTCTTCCCTGTTTGGATCAAGAACCTTGTTGAGACCAATGATTGGGAAATCTCCCAGTGATCTGATCGCCTTGATATCCTGCGGCCAGCAGGCTCTGATGGCTTCGGCCCCGCCCATTAACACGGACCGCGCCATTGTCTTCATGTTCTCTGCTCCATACAGTGGAGTGTCTTCATATGCTTGACAGGAAACTATCACCTTTCCCAGCAGTTTTTCCACAACTTCTTTCATCTGTTTTCCTCCTATAATGTGCTGACTTCCTCAGCTATGACATGACAAAGTTCCTCAGCCTGCGGGACAAGTCCCAGACAGTCCAGAAAACCGTGGTCACATCCACAATACATTATAGCCTTTACATCATGGTTTACGCCAGCCAGTCTGCGGGCAAAATACTCATCGCTGACGCGCAGGAAATCATATTCGGAATACGCTATTACAATTGGCGGCAGCTGCTTCAGCTGCTGGTCGGTGGCATAGACAATTGATATTTCAGGGTTGTTGTATCTTGTTCTGCCCTGAAGATACAGACTGTCCTTCTCACTGCCATGAGATACTTTCCGGATCTTGTCTATGCGGCTGAAAGCCAGTTCCTTCTGTTCTTCAACAACAGGATACATGTCATAGGACCAGTCATAGAGTTCCAGATGTTCCAGGGTGGTTGAATCAACACCAGGATAAATCTCAAAAGCCTTCTTTACATGCTTTTCAGTATCTCTGATTATGACAGAATTGACAATGGAACCTCCGGCACTGTCACCGCAGATCATCAGCTTTTCCGGATCTATGTTCAGATACTCAGCATTCTTCAAAGCCCAGCTGATCGTTCCCTCAGCATCAACGATCTGAGCAGGGAACGGATTTTCCGGTGCCAGACGGTATTCCGGGAAAATTACCACAGCCTTGCTGAGTTCGCAGATGAGCTTCATCTGATTGACATATAGCTTCATGTCACCGGCTGTAAATCCCCCTCCATGATAGAAGATGATCAGCGGAAGCTTTCCTTCTGCTTCCTCAGGGGTATAGATGAAGATGTCGATCATGTGGTTGGCTACCGGGATCAGTCTTTCTTCTACCTTTATCTCCGTGGTTGTCAGATCATAGGAGATCTTGTCCGGTCTGAATCTCTCTGAAGACAGGGAGTATCCCTTCTTCAGCCCTGATATTCTTTTTTTCTTCTTTTCAGCGATCTGCAGAACTCTTGGGTCCAGGACGTTTTCTCTGTCGTCGTCCGGTACTCTTTTAACCAGGACATTCAGCCCTTCAGTATTTTTAACATACTGTTTTTTTCTGATCTGTTCGATCAGGGAAACATCATAATCTCTCATAAAATACCTCCTATTTCAGATGTCCGTTAAGCCATACTATTACCTTGTCATACATTTCAATAAGACGGGAATTATCCTTCGTCTTGGCATTGAAGGTGTGGTTGGCTTCATCTATTTCCAGAAGATCGACATTTTTCATGCCGCAGTTTCTGACGAAGTTATAGCTTACATTCGGATCAAGAGTCGGGTCGCACTTGCCGACAACGACCAGAATCGGATTGGCATAACTGTAGATATCAGAGGACTTGCACTCGGCAAGTTCTTCATAGAAACGCTTAAACAGCAGTTCAGTTCTGCCGTCAGAAGTTTCATTCAGCACATAACCGAACTTGTCCATGTGTTCGTGATCATATCTCATCGGCAGATCAGCATCAACATTTACGGCCCCATTGAGTGAAACCAGGCACTTTGAAGGAAGTCTGCTGCTGAGGAATGTAACACGTCCGCCTAAGCTGTGGCCCATTATCGCGATTCTTTCAGGATCGATCAATGGATCATTGCGCATGAATTCAAAGGCACAGGCTGCTTCCTTTAACAGAGTCTTCATCCCGTAGTTTCTTCTTGAAAAACGGTTTTCACCCATGCTGCAGAAATCTATTCTCATGCTGGCAAAACCATTGGCTGCCAGTTTTTCCGCACCGATGCCGAACATGTAGCCATCGCCTTCCTTCCAGGCCATAAACCCATGCAGCATCAGGACTGCCGGATACTTTGTCTGACCGTCATCCGGATATCTGATGACGGCAGGTATATCATGATCTTCACATCTTATAAATATTCGTTTTTCCATTAGGACACCTTCCTTTCTGAAAATGAGCCTGACTGCAGATCAGGCTCATTTGATTATTATATTACTCCGGCCTTATTTCTTCTTCTTGAATAATGCCAGTGTAGGTGGACCAGCAGTGATCTGATCATCATCTTCCGGATATTCCCAATCAGTGAAGAATACACCGACGAAGGTAATGACTGCAACGATGACGACACCGATGATTGCCTTGGTCAGGTTGCCTGGGTCTGCATCACTGTAGAACAGAGGCAGGTTAGTCAGGTAGTATGCACCATAAGCATAAGCCTTTGTACCAACGATACCATTGTAGACTGCCAGAGTGAAACCTGCGATTGCGTTAACCAGCCATAATGTTGGAACGCGGTAGCAGATACCGTAAGTGGTAGGCTCAGAGATACCGCCGAATAATGCTGAAATGGCAGCTGGTAAGCCAACGTTTTTACCCTTGACGCTCTTGGTCTTCAGTGTGAACCATAATGCGGTGAAGCCCGGAACGGTTGTACCTGAGAAGAACCAGATGTTGATGATGTCATCGTAACCAAGTTGTGCGAAGTTTGCGGTTGCGATTGGAATCAGTGCCAGGTGGAAACCAGGAGCGAACATACCGAAGGTCATGCTGAACAGGTAGATAGCCGGAACAGTCAGCCAACGTGCATGAGTTCTGACGAAGTTGATGCCTGCAGCAACATAGTCTGTGATCAGGTAGCCTAATGGGCCTGTTAATGATAATGTGATGATTGACATGATGAAGATCAGACATACAGGCTTTAAGAAGTAACGTACTGTATTAGGAATGATCTTGATCAGGAACTTGTCGATCTTGGACATAACCCATACTGACAGAACGATTGGTAATGTAGATGAGTTGTATGTGCACAGATATACAGGGATGCCAAAGTATGAAGCAAATCCTGTTTCGCTGCCGGCGTTAACCAGATCTACCCAGCCCGGATATAATAAAA
>CAMOMM010000161.1 GCA_946619805.1 uncultured Bacillota bacterium
CTATGGCTGCCGGCAAGCAGACATATGGCCGTGTCATCAATATTGCTTCAATCTACGGTTTAGTTGGCAATACTGCTATTCCTACAATCGCATACCATACAACAAAGGGTGCTGTTGTTAACTTCTCAAGAGGTGCTGCTGCTGAATTAGCTACTTGCGGCATTACTGTTAACACAATCTGCCCGGGTTACTTCTACACTGAACTGACTACTCAGACTCTGGATTCAGATTACTTCCAGGCATTCGCTAACCAGTCTGTTCCAATGAAGAGATATGGCCAGCCAGGTGAACTGAACTCTGTAGCAATCTTCTTAGGTGCTGAAGAATCAAGTTATGTTACAGGTCAGGCTATCGCTGTTGACGGCGGTTATACCTGCGTATAATCAAGAGTCAGCAGAACTGATAATTGACATAAAAAATTCTGACTTCGTGTCAGGATTTTTTGTTTATGCAGATACGGCTTTACAATTCCTTTACAAGTTTCTGACGATTTTATTGTATATTATCCTTGTATGATTTATTGCGTAGAAGACGACAGATCAATCAGGGAACTGATTGTATATACACTGAAGATTTCCGGTTTTGAGGCAGAGGGGTTTGAGGATGCCTCAGGCTTTTTTGAAGCGCTGAAAACAAACAGACCCCAGCTGATCATGCTGGATGTGATGCTGCCTGATAAAAGCGGGCTGCAGATCCTCAATGAGCTGAAAAACAGTGAAGAATACCGTGACATACCGGTAATAATGGAAACAGCCAAAACAACAGAGTTTGATAAAGTCATTGGTCTGGATTCCGGGGCTGATGACTATCTGTCAAAGCCGTTTGGAATGATGGAAATGGTTTCCAGGGTCAAGGCTGTTCTGAGAAGAAACAGTCCTGTCAGCCGTGAAGAGCTGGTATACCGTGGCATAAGAATGGATGCTTCAGGCAGAAGCGTTACCGTAAACGGCAGGGAAATAGAACTGACTCTGAAGGAATTTGATCTGCTGCAGTGCTTTCTGAGTAACCCGGGAATAGTCCTTTCCCGTGAGCAGTTGCTGGAAAAAGTCTGGGGAACCAATTATCTGGGTGAATCACGTACCATAGACGTACATGTCGGTACTCTTCGCAGCAAGCTGGGAGAATATGGCAACGACATCAGAACCGTCCATGGTGTCGGCTACAGTCTGAAGGAGAGCCAGCATGGCCAGTAAGATCTTCAAAAGTATCCTTACGGTAGCCTTCATAGTACTGATCGCCACAACGGTTTTCGTTGTTAATGAAGCATATCAGAGTTTTACTGCATCTCAATCCGAAGTCCTGAAGGCTGAAACGCAGGTGATAGCCCATGGTGTTACCAGATTCGGATTGGATTTTCTTAATGGGCTTGATAAGTCTGACTACCGTATCACCGTTATTGATAAGACCGGAAACGTCATTTACGATAACAGCGGAAGTGACATAACTGCCATGGATAACCACCTTAACAGAGAAGAGATCATAGAGGCCATCAATACCGGCTATGGTAACTGTATCAGACAGTCAACAACCTTAATGGAAAAGGCCATTTATACAGCTGTTCTGCTGTCAGACGGCAATATCATCAGATTATCCAGCACCTATCCGTCACTTATCCATACTCTTTCAACTGTTGTACAGCCATTACTGCTGGTATTGATCATTATCTCGGGACTGTGCCTTCTTTTTGCCTATCATCTGACTAACCGCATCGTAGAGCCTCTTAATGAACTGGACATTGATACACCTCAGCAAGGGGGATACTATAAGGAAATCAGACCGATAATGGATAAGATCTCTTCCCAGCAGAAGATGATCAGTCATGACAAGGAAATGCTGAAAAGAAGCAGACAGGAATTTGAAACGATTACGGCCAACATGAATGAAGGCCTTATCCTGGTCAACAGTGAAGGTGTCATCGTTGACATCAACCAGGCAGCTGAAAGCATTCTCGGCACTGATGTAAGTGTCATTGGAGCTACGCTTGAATCCCTGCCTCTTTATGAATATTTTGCCGGTCTGGTAAGGGAAACACCTTACAGTCAGCGTGCAACCCGTAAAACAAAGATCAACGGGAAACAGTACATTCTGGAAGCCAGCCCGATCATTTCAGAAGGTGAACTGATCGGCACGGCATTACTGATGTTTGATGATTCATTTAAGGAAGCCAATGAGCTGTTTCGAAAGGAGTTTGCTTCCAATGTCTCTCATGAGCTGAAGACGCCTCTGCAGACCATTTCCGGTTATGCGGAACTGCTGAAAAACGATCTGGTCAGAGAAGAGGACCGCAGCAGTTTTGTGGACAGGATCTTTGTTGAATCTAACCGCATGATGACTCTGGTGGAGGATGTAATAAAACTGTCGCATCTGGATGATGAATCAGCCCTGATTCAGAAGGAAAGGCTGGATCTGTATCGGCTCTCAATGCGGTGTGTGGAAAACATCCGCAAGCAGATCACCAATGGCATAACTGTTTCCCTTGAGGGGGAGGCCTCATATGTCTACGGTAACCGTGAACTGCTGGAAAGCATCATAAATAACCTCTGTGACAATGCCGTTAAGTATAACCGTGAAAACGGAAGTGTCACGGTATCAGTTACCAATGATGATAAAAATGTTTTCCTGAAGGTATCAGACACAGGCATCGGCATCGCTGAAAAGGATCAGCAGCAGGTATTTGAAAGATTCTACCGTGTTGACAAGAGCCGCTCAAAAGCAGTTGGCGGTACCGGCCTTGGTCTTTCCATTGTCAAGCATGCCTGCATTCTCAATGACGGCAGGATCTCATTACAGTCCCGACTGGGACAGGGATCAGTATTTACCGTTACCTTCCCGAAGGCATGAATGATTCAGTTGATTCAGTGTATGACTGCTCCGGCAGTCTTTTTTTTATGAAAAAACTGCCTGATCAGGCAGATTGAGTTAAGTCAGTTCAGAGATAATTGCAGGCAGTATTTACCGTGTCTGATTCTGCTGTTTTTCCATTCGTTTCCAGTTGAAAAGACTGTAGATATCGTTAATGAGGTAGATCAGATTGCTGAGAAACAGAGGAACATTGGCAAAATCGCCTTTCAGCATTGGGACTATCCACATGATCATGCGGGTTATGGCATTGATAATGAAGAAATAGTTGAAAACAGTATAAGCCTTAGCCATGAAATAGAAAGCCAGTATGGTTACGCACATGCCAAAAGCTGAGACGATCAGCAGATCTGAATTGAAGTGTTTCAGCATCAGATAATATGGAACGCTCATTACGACCTGTGAAAGGATTGGAATCAGAATAGCTTTTGCGGTTGGAGAATTGATGCTGACACTGTCGCTTTCTTCGTTTCTGCGGCCTTTCAGCCAGTTGATCAGTCCGTATATGGAAATAGGCAGAACGATAAACAGCACGGTGATTACTTCGCTGTAGTAACGGGTTGTGTAGGAAATATACAGATAGATGATGTTTCCTATGATCCCGAAGTAGTAGTTAGATATTTTCCCTTTGGCTGACAGGACTGAATTCAGAATGTTGCAGATTCCGTTTATCAGTGACAGCAGTGTGCTGTGAGTCAGAATACTGACTGCGGCAGTTACTGAGAGTCCCAGTGTCAGAATCAGCTTTTCAAACAGTGTCCAGTCCTTGAAAGAGTTTTTCATACAGTCTCCAGTCATATATTACATTGAAGATTATAGCATAAAGA
>CAMOMM010000162.1 GCA_946619805.1 uncultured Bacillota bacterium
GGTACTGCCAGTAAAATGCCAATTAGTATAAGAGCCGCTTTTTTCTTCATGCATTCTCTCCTGAAGGGATACTGTCAATAAAACATTTAAGTACCAGGGAGCCGTCAACGGTATCGTCACGTCTTTTTTCAAAGCACATTCTTTCCGGGTGCCACTGGACGCTGTAAACAGGAAGGGTGGTATGATACATGGCTTCCGGGATCCCGTCGTCGGAATACCGGCAGATGTGCAGTCCCTTACCGAGTTGTTTAACCGCCTGGTGATGTGCACTGTTGGTGGAAAAACTGTTCCCGTAGAGATTATGTATGAATGAGCCTTCTTCAGAGGTATTCATGTGGACTCTGTCAGCCTGTTTTACCCGGTTGTATCTGTGACGGTATGCCAGAGGGTGGTCCTGGTAAAGAGAACCGCCAAAATAGACATTGATCAGCTGATGACCGCGGCAGATGCCGAATACCGGTTTGTTACATCTGACGAACTGATCAAGAGTACTGAACTGCAGTTCATCAAGTGCCGGAGTCATTCTCTCACTTCCGTTGATTTCCTCACCGTATCTGTGCGGGTCTATGTCTTCACCTCCCGGTAATAACAGCCGGTCAAATGATGAAATATCGATGATTTCATCCGTAACAAAAACCTCACAGCCAAGCTGCTGCAGGGCGTTGATGTAATTAGGTACTTCGGCAAAAACCGGTATCAGAATGCGTTTCTTTTTCATTGTCATAAGCACAATTAATTAATGATATTCTAGCATAATCAGCCATGAAAAATCCCGTTATGAACTGAGAAAAACAGCTTTGAAAAATATTATATAAATATTTAAAAAAGTACTTGCAATACCCATTATAATCGTGTAATATAATTTGCTCGGTTGAATTAAACCGATTCACATACACATCAAACCGCTGTGAAAGGCAGCGTTAACATATACAGCCAATCGTCCGGTAGAAAGGACGTTAACATACATCGATAACGTTTCATTAAAAGAAGCGAGAATAGAAAAGGACAGTCACAGGGCTGCCCTTTTGTCTTATACAGTATAAATTAATTTATCCGTCACAATTGTTCTGTTATTTTTCAGACAGTATTCATTTTTCAGTTTTACCATAATGACATATCAGGAGGAATGATTATGAAGAAACAAACAATTGATATTGAAAGAATATTCCAGATAATAAGCATCATTTTTCTATTACTTCTGGTAATTATCTATTCGTCCAGAATACTGTATTACGTCTTGGTGAAAGGGTGAGAAAATGAAAAGAACAGCAAGTAAGATCCTGCTGGTTCTGGATGTCATGGCCCTGGTTATCCTTGCGCTGGCATATGGACCATGGCAGGGGTTTCAGAACTGGTATGTGACAACAGCCATGACTACCGGATCTCATCAGTATCTGGCGAACATTATTTACAGTGAGAAAATGATTGAAGAAATCATGGACAGAAATAAGGTAGTTGCCATTGAACGGAACAGTGATTCCTCACTGATTGATTTTGACAGTTCAGTCATGTATGCCATAAACAGTGAATATGAACAGCAGATCATCGAACATGATCCTGACCAGGATTATAAAGTCTTTGAGATTTCAGGGAGTAGTTACAATGGATGGGTGACTGTCATTTATGATCCTACCCGTCTTCACCTGGTGTCTTCTTCAAGTTCTTCTGGGGCCAAGGTATCAACACTGGCTGACAGGTACGATGCTATCGTAGCTGTAAATGGCGGAGGATACAGTCTGGGCAGCAGGGTGAAAACCAGTGTCGGCGGTCTGCTTGTGGATGGTGAGGTGGAATTTGAAAGTGACGAAACCGAGAGCCTTATCACAATGACCACCGATGGAAAACTGCTGTTAACATATGACAGTGTGGAAAACCTTGAAGATGAAGGAAACACGGAATGGGCAGTATACTTTGAACCGTTTCTGATAGTAAATGGGGAGAGAAGTGTCTTTACCGGAAATGCCGGAGGTCAGCAGCCCCGTACGGCCATAGGACAGCGACCTGACGGGATTATCATACTGCTGACAATAAACGGCAGAGGAGCTGATGGATCACTGGGCATAAATTTCAGTGATATGACAGATATTTTTGAACGTTATGGCTGTATCAATGCAGCAAACCTTGATGGAGGAGGCTCAACGGCTCTGGTAGTCAATAAAAAACTTCTGAACACGCCGGTAGGATTCAATAAGACGGGAGAGAGAAAAGTATATGATGCACTGGTATTCTATTAGAGAGTATTTTCGATAATGCTCTCTTTTTTTGGGCAAAATACTTGGAATCTTAAATATGTATGATAAAATATAATTGTATCAAATAGAAAGGAGGCGGAGAAATGGAACGTCAGTACAGGGAAAAGATGAAACTCAGTAATCAGATGTGTTTTCCGCTGTATGCGGCAGCCAGAAGCGTGACCAATCTGTATACACCGTATTTAAGTGAACTGGGCCTGACATATACGCAGTACATTGTCCTGCTGGTACTGTGGGAAAAGGACGGGGTTACGGTCGGTGAGATATGTGAAAGGCTGATGCTTGATAACGGAACAGTTTCTCCGTTATTAAAGAAGCTCCGGAACGCCGGTTACATTGAAAAGAAAAGAAATCAGGATGATGATCGCGTAGTAAACATCTATCTGACAGAAGAAGGAAGAAAACTGCAGGAAAGGGCCAGTGAAGTGCCTGAAAAGGTTGCGGACTGTCTGAATCTGTCGCCGGAAAAAGCGGAAGAACTATATATTCTGCTGTATGAATTGTTAGGAAATAATAAAGAAAGGAATAAATAATGACAACAGTTTACGATTTCACAGTTAAGGAAAAATCAGGAAACATGAAGAGCCTGAACGATTACAGAGGAAAATTACTTCTGATCGTCAACACAGCTACAGGCTGCGGATTTACTCCACATTATGATCCTCTGGAAGCCATGTACAAGGAATTCAGAGATCAGGGATTTGAAATCCTCGATTTCCCATGCAATCAGTTTGCCAATCAGGCACCTGGCAGTGATGAAGAGATTCACGAGTTCTGCACACTGAAGTTCGGAACAGAGTTCCCTCAGTTTGCCAAGATCGATGTCAACGGCGAGAGTGCAGATCCTCTGTTTGCCTGGCTGGCTACTGAAAAGCCATTCGAAGGCTTCGGCAAGGGTCTGAAGTTCAAGGCGTTAGATGCATTTGCCAAGGCCAATAACAAGGCTTTTGGCGACAAGGCATATATCAAGTGGAATTTCACCAAGTTCCTCGTTGACCGTGAAGGTAATGTTGTTGCCCGTTACGAACCGACAGTTGATATGGAAGTTGTCAGAGAAGCAGTAAAGGCAGCTCTGTAATTTTCAATACACGTTGGGGTAAAACTATGAACAGTGAAGTTACCAAAACAGTTAGTCCTGCTGAAAGCAGGGAAAAGACGATCATCAGAACCAGCATCATCGGCATAGTTACCAACGTTCTGCTGGCTGGATTCAAGGCAGCTGTGGGGCTGATCTCACATTCCATCGCCATAGTGCTGGATGCTGTCAATAACATTTCTGATGCGGGCAGTTCTCTGATTACCATTGTCGGAACCAAGCTGGCAGGCAAAGAACCTGACAAGCAGCATCCTTTTGGATACGGACGCATTGAATACCTCAGTGCCATGATCATAGCTGTACTCATTCTTTATGCCGGCATTACCTCCTTCG
>CAMOMM010000163.1 GCA_946619805.1 uncultured Bacillota bacterium
ATGCCAAGGTTCAGTTAATGGAAGCTATCAAGGCTGTATTCCGTTCATGGAATAACGACAGAGCTATCTACTACCGTCGTATGAACGACATCCCATCTTCTTGGGGAACAGCCGTTAACGTACAGATGATGGTATTCGGTAACATGGGTGATGACTGTGGCACAGGCGTTGCATTCACCAGAAACCCTGCTACCGGCGAAAAGAAATTATTCGGCGAATTCTTAATGAACGCTCAGGGCGAAGACGTTGTTGCCGGTGTCAGAACACCAATGACAATCGACAAGTTAGCTGAAACTTCACCTGATGCCTATGCACAGTTCGTTGACATCTGCAATAACCTTGAAGCACATTACAAGGATATGCAGGATATGGAATTCACAGTTGAACACGGCAAGCTGTTCATGTTACAGACCCGTAACGGTAAGAGAACAGGTGCTGCTGCTCTGAAGATCGCCTGCGACCTGGTTGATGAAGGACTTATCGATACCAAGGAAGCCATCTTAAGAGTTGAACCTGGTCAGTTGGATTCATTATTACATGCTCAGTTTGATGCAACAGCATTAAAGAATGCCAAGGTCTTGACCAGAGGCTTAGCTGCTTCACCAGGCGCTGCTACCGGCCAGATCGTCTTCACAGCTGAAGATGTAATCAAGTGGAAGGAAGACGGCAAGAAGACAGTCTTAGTCAGACTGGAAACTTCACCTGAAGATATCGAAGGCATGCACAATGCTGAAGGTATCCTGACTGTCAGAGGCGGTATGACAAGCCACGCTGCCGTTGTTGCCAGAGGCATGGGCGCATGCTGCGTATCAGGCTGCGGCGACATCGTCATGGGCGGCAAGGAATTTACCGTAAATGGCGTTACCTTAAAGGAAGGCGACTGGATCTCAATCGACGGTTCTACCGGCTGTGTCTATGGCGAGAGAATCCCTACAGTTCCAGCAACCATCTCAGGTGACTTTGAAAGATTCATGAACTGGGCTGATGAAGTCAGACAGTTACAGGTCAGAACAAATGCTGATACACCTAAGGATGCTGCTCAGGCATATGCCTTCGGTGCACAGGGTATTGGTCTGGTTAGAACAGAACACATGTTCTTCGAAGCAGACAGAATCAAGGCAATCAGAGAAATGATCGTCTCCAAGACTGTTGAACAGAGAAAAGCCGCTCTTGCCAAGTTATTACCTATGCAGAGAGGCGACTTCGAAGGTATCTATGAAGCAATGCAGGGCAACCCTGTAACTATCCGTTACCTGGATCCACCTCTGCATGAATTCGTACCAAAGGAAGACAAGGACATCGAAGAACTGGCCAAGGAAATGAACATGAGCTTCGAAGAACTGAAGGCAGTTTGCGACAGCTTACACGAATTCAACCCTATGATGGGTCACCGTGGCTGCCGTCTGGCTGTTACATATCCTGAAATCGCTGAAATGCAGACACAGGCTGTCATCGAAGCAGCAATCAATGTTCAGAGAAGACATCCAGGCTGGAATGTTGTCGCTGAAATCATGATTCCATTAGTAGGAGAAGTCAAGGAATTAAAGTACGTCAAGAACATTGTTGTCAAGGTTGCTGATGAAGTCATCGCAGCTTCTGATGTCAAGGTTCAGTACCATGTAGGTACCATGATCGAGATTCCACGTGCCGCATTACTGGCCGATGAAATCGCCGAAGAAGCTGAATTCTTCAGCTTCGGTACAAACGACCTGACCCAGATGACATTCGGTTTCTCCAGAGACGATGCCGGTAAGTTCTTAGGCGCTTACTATGATAAGAAGATCTACGAACAGGATCCATTTGCCAAGTTAGACCAGAAAGGTGTTGGCAAGTTAATCAAGATGGCTGCTGAATTAGGCCGCAAGACCCGTCCGAATATCAAGTTAGGTATCTGTGGCGAACACGGTGGCGAACCTAGCTCAGTTGAATTCTGCCATAAGGTTGGCTTAACATATGTTTCATGCTCACCTTACAGAGTTCCAATCGCCAGACTGGCTGCTGCTCAGGCTGCTGTTAAATTCCCAAGATAATTTAACCGGAAACAAGAGCCCGCAAGGGCTCTTTTCTATGTCTGCTTTCATGGTGATCTGTGATAAAATGATATGGAATTGAGGGGTTGAATTCATGAATGAGTATATTAATCTTGATGCAGATAACATTGACAGTGAACACATATGCTGTGCCATCGGTGATCCCAAGCATCAATACGGTGTTGACAGAAAGAAAGAGTGGATCAGAAACAAGTTCAGGGATGGGCATGTTTTCAGAAAGCTGACTGCCAGAGGAAAGATCTTCATTGAATATGAACCTCTGGATACGGCCTGGGTTCCGGTGAAGGGCAATAACTACATGTACATCTACTGTCTGTGGGTTGCCGGAAGCTTCAAGGGAAAGGGAATTGGTCGAGAGCTGCTGGAATATGCAGTCAATGACGCCAGGGAAAGAAAAATGAGCGGCATATGCACGCTGGTATCCCGTAAGAAGAAACCATTCATCGGTGACAGAAAATTCTTTGAATATTTCGGTTTCAAAGAGGTTGATTCCATTGATGATTATCAGTTAATGGCTTTATCGTTTGATGATGGGGAAACACCGGTATTCAGTGAAAGCGCTAGAAAGATGGAAATTGATTCACAGGACTTTACCATCTTTTATTCCAACGAATGCCCTTATGTTGAATATGAAGTAAAGGAACTGTCCGAATATGCCCAGGTCAAAGACATTAAGCTGAATTTTGTGAAAGTAGATTCACTGGAAAAGGCCAAAAATGCGCCATGTGTTTTCAACAACTGGGCGAATTTTTACAAAGGCAGATTTGTTTCAAATACGATACTGAATGCCAATGCCTTTGAGAAACTGATAAAGTAGTTTCCTGGTGTATACTGTAATTGTTCAGTCAGGGAGTAGAAAGATGATATTTGAGAGAAAACATAAAGTCGGTGTTGATGAGGTAAACGGAAAACTGCTAATGACCAACAGAGCCATTATCGTATCTTTTGAGAATACGGCCTCATTTCAGTCCGATTCAATTCATTACGGGATCCTGGATATCCCGCAGACCTTTCTGACCTGGTTTGTCATCGACTGGAAAGTCAGAGTGATCAGAAGACCGCTGTATGGGGATGAATTGACGATAAGGACCTGGGGCAGAGATGCAGCCAGAAGTTTTTCCTACCGTGACTTTGAAATCTACGTAAATGGTGAGTTATATGTTCAGGCTACCTCCAAATGGGCCTTGCTGAATGTCAGGACCAGAACATTTGAAACAGTAAGCGAGCAGCTGCTGCAGCGGTATGGCAATGAAGATGGACTGTCCACCTTTGCTGAAAGAGAACTGGAACATATGGCTGTTCTGGAAGAGTATGACAGTAAAACTGAGATCACTGTCAGGAAAAGCGATCTGGATTTCAACGGACATGTCAATAATGTTAAGTACTTTGATTTCCTGATCGATTATGCCGATGCTCCGGAATACAGCAGCTTCCGCATTACCTACCGAAAGGAAATAAAAAAGAAAGACCGTGTTTTCCTGTGTCACAGCAGTCATGGAGATAAGGATCTCTATGCGATCACTGATGGTGAAGGCCAGCTAAAGACGATCATAGAATGTCATAATTATTAAGTTTTATCATGGTTGGAAGGCCGAAAAAAGGCCGCACGGGCTTCTCCATTCGGTATAAG
>CAMOMM010000164.1 GCA_946619805.1 uncultured Bacillota bacterium
TGTTTTACGGGCACTTTGATCCGGTTTCCTGTCTGGAGATAAAACACGCTTTCACGGAAAAGAAGACACTGGCTCTGGATGAGGTCTGGTTTGTCCTGGATGATGAAGGCACTGACTATAAGCACCGCATGACATTACTGAAACTTGGCCTGCATGGCAAGGGATTCAGGATTTTAAGAAAAAGCGAACTGGCTGAAAAGGAAAAAGACAGTTATGCAGACATCACTGATAACTCCCTGGCCATTAAGGAACTGGGTTTTGATCAGCTGAAACTGTTGAATACCCGTCAGAAGAGATACATCATGGACCATTATCTCTACCTTGAGAGTATCTCCAAGTCTACGTTAAAGGAAAAAAGATGGGCCCATGTGCAGCGTGTGGCGGACCTGTGTGTCCAGTTTGCCGTGGGAAACGGCTATGACCGGCAGAAAGCCTACTGTGCCGGTATCCTTCATGATCTGGCGAAAAACATGGACAGGGAAGTGCAGCAATATTATGTCAGGACGTACTGCCCTCAGATACTGAATGAAAACTGGCAGATATGGCATCGGCCGGTAGCTGCCATCATGTTGAAAACAAAACTGAAAATGAGTGACAGGGAGATCATCAAGGCTGTCAGACACCACTGTCTCGGCGATGATGAATCAGTACTGTCAATGATCGTCTACTGTGCGGACAAGCTTGACCCGGGCCGTGATTATGATTCCAGTCAGGAGATAGCGCTGTGCACATCAGATATAAAAAGAGGATATCAGACTGTTAAACAGCAGCAGTTTGAATACCTGAAGAAGGAGGGTGTGATATGATCGGAATAATCGTCGCCATGAATACGGAACTGGAAGCCATCAGAGCTTTGCTGGAAAATGAAAAGGAAACTCAGTATTACGCGCAGAAATACTACAGCGGTGTGATCTCCGGCAAGGAAGTTACCATGGTTGAGGGAGGCGTTGGCAAAGTAGCCGCTGCCATCACCTGCTGCCGTCTGATTGAAAGATTCCATTGCGATACCGTGATCAACATTGGTACGGCCGGTGGCATCAAGGAATATGAAAATGTTCTGGATATGGTAGTGGTGGACCGCATGACCTATCATGACTGGATCTCGGAAACCATCAACAACGTTACCTCAAGTTTCGAGAATTCGCAATACGTCTTCTATTCTGATGAAAAGCTGGTGGAAAAGGCTAGAGAGACCATGGCTTCCCTTGATAACCACAATGTCTTCATCGGCAACATTGTTTCCGGTGATGCCTTCATCTCAATGGATCATCAGGTGAAATACATTCAGGAACACTTTCCGGAAGCCATTGCCTGCGACATGGAAAGCGCTTCAGTGGGACATGTCTGCTCATCCTATAATGTTCCTTTCGTGATCATGAGATCATTAAGCGACATTGTCATTAAAAAAGACAACGATCTTGACTTCGTTGCCTATGTCGGCAAGGCCAGCGCCAGAGCTGCTGACTTTACCAGAGAATTCTTAAAGAGACTGTAGAATCGTATAACAAAACAAACCGCCGGTTACTGTCCGGCGGTTTTTGCGTAGATTAATTCGTTGGTCTTCAGCCAGTTTTCAACTTCCTCGTAAGTGAGGCTTTTGGTATCGCTCCACTCCAATGAAGAGACGACTTCCAGAACGTTGTCATTGGCCTTGATCCTGACCAGGGCCGGGGTCTGATAGAAACCCCAGTGGTTTTTGGTCTCGTTCTCTGTTGCTTCCAGAGTATCGACATTGCAGTAGACCAGTCCTTCAATTGAATCGATCTCGTACTCGGTTATTAATCTGGTCAATAACTTGTTGAACAGATAAATGGAGTTGGTGGCCTGACTCTTGTAGAAGAGAACACAGCTGTCCTGGCTCTGGGAGAGCAGGTAATCGTCGATGGTATTCTGGTTGTACAGCGGTGAGACAGTGAAGTTGATGGTCTCCGGAACATAGTCAATGACATCAGGAGCATATTCCCTGAAGACGCTGTAGACTCCAAATCCTGTCAGAAACAGTACAAGTGTATATAAAACGGCTCTTTTAAACATATCTTTTCCTCAAAGACTATCATAACACAAAACCAGCCGGGGAAGAATAAGAAAAGAGATGACGCGTGTCATCTCCTGTTATTACCGTTTTTCAAATATGTCGATAACGAACTGATTGGTTTCTTCCTCGGTATCGAAAGTGGCAATGTACATGTAGTTGCCCATGGTTCCTGCCAGGGCATCAGCTACACGGCCTTCTTCCCTGATGTGGGAGCCATATCTGGCGTAGATCTCATCATGGTTCAGCTTGTAGTTACGGCCGTCACGGCGTCCGGTGAAGACGCAGAACTGTGACTGCTCCTTGATGCGGTCAGTCTTGTCATAGGCGATCATGTCAGCCCAGATCTCATAGACATCGGTACCGTTGGCGTAGTTCATCATGGTAGGGGAGATGCCGCCGCTTGGTCTCATGTTGACCTCCAGGGCTACGATGTCTCCTTCCTTGCCCAGATACTGATCCTGGGTCAGCATGAAGAATTCCAGATGGGTGAAGCGGTTTCTGACGTTGAAGGCCTTAAGAGTCCTGCGGCCGATCTCCGCCAGCTTTTCCGGAACGCGGTTGCGGATGTAGAAGACACAGTCCAGCTCGTCGTTGACGGTATCCATCAGGCTTCTCGGGGTGACGTTGCCGGTCTCGAAGATCGGATCGCCATTGGAGTCGCAGATGGAGTCAAAGGTAACGACCTGACCGGTGATGAATTCTTCCATGATGTAGATCTCATCAGTCTTGGTTTCCAGGAAGTGCTGCAGATCCTCATCGCTCTTTAACTTATAGGTGTGGGATGCACCGACACCGTTGTCCGGTTTTACGATTACCGGATAACCGACTTCATCAATGAACTTACGGCAGTTGTCAAAGTCATCAACGATGTGGTATCTGGCTACCGGTAATCCGGCTTTTCTGTAGTTGTCCTTCATTTTGGATTTGAACTTGACCCGCGGCATATCTTCTGCCTGGAATCCTGAAGTGATGTGGAAGTCGGTACGCAGCTGGGCGTCTCTTTCCAGCCAGTATTCGTTGTTTGATTCCAGCCAGTCAATGCGCCCGTACTTGAAGATGAAGTAGGCTACGGCACGGTAGACTTCGTCGTAGTTTTCCAGTGAGGAGACTTTGTAGTATTCATTCAGGGAGTCTCTTAACTGCTGGGACAGGTTGTCATATGGACAGTCGCCGATGCCCAGTACTCTCAAACCGTTGCGTTTGAGATGGTAGCAGAAACTCCAGTAGTTTTCCGGAAAGTTAGGGGAGATAAAGATAAAATTTTTCATAGTAGTCCTCCTCAGTCTTCAAGCAGATATGGCAGAAAATACGGCACCTGTTTGTACCACCAAGGCCAGTCGTGATTAACGTCATAACCCCAGTAGTCAACCCAGGCATTTATGCCCAGCTCATGGAAACGCTGATCGACAAACTGAGTGCTCCAAGGGATCTCCCAGGCACCCTGACCGACACAGATGACGGCCTTGTTGTTATTGTAGCGTTCAATGAACGGGTGATCAGGCTGCATGCCAGCCAGATAATCGGTAATGGAATTCTGATAGACGACATCGTCCATGTAGTCGCCTAAGAAGAATGATGCGTTGTATACCCCGGAAAGGGCCAGACAGCGGTCAAAGAGATCCGGGAAGCGCAGAT
>CAMOMM010000165.1 GCA_946619805.1 uncultured Bacillota bacterium
AAGCTGATGTAGATCTGTTATGCTGCGACAAGATGACAACATATGATTACGCTACAGTTGTGGAACTGGCAGGACTGAAGATCACAGACGTCTGCCTGGACAACTACGCCGTATGCAAGGAAGCAGCACTGTTTGAACAGAATTTCCGCAACTATCTGCTGCTGATCCAGCTGGAAAAGGATCACACTCTGTTCTCAATGATCTATGACGGCAAGATCGCCATCAGTGAAAATGAAAACATCGGTTACAGTACTTTAGCCAAGGCTATTGCGGACAGATTCAAGCTTCCGGAAAAGCACAGCACGGCATTACTGCTCAAGCATGACATTATAAACAGAAAGTCATTTAACTACAGACCGATCTATTCCTGGACATCAAGCCAGGTAACCAATACGATCTCTGACAGAGAGCTGTATGACTCCGTTCAGGAAAAGGTACAGTTCCTCGCCAATGATTTCGCCAAACTGTGCGGACCGATCATTGCCAGAGAGAACACTTCGGTGATCATCAGCGGCGATGGGGCCGAAATAACCGGAATTGACGAAGTACTGGCTGATAAATTCAACCGTCCGGTAAAGTGTTATTATCCTGAAACTCTGGGTGCCAGAGCAGCCAAGTGGGCAGTTGATCTGGGCATGTTCTATGCCTATATCGATCAGCAGGTGATCCATCAGGATTCCAAGAGTTCTCTGAATATCACTCAGTATCAGCAGAACCTACAGAGAAGAGTACACAATGCCGAAAAGGAAGAGGGATTCACAGCCCGTCTTAAGAAAATGCTATTTACAAATCAAAGGAATAATTGAGGTGGAATATGAGCGAATTAACTTTAAACAATGTTACCAGAATCAAGGTATTCGGTGTCGGCGGTGCCGGCTGTAACGCAGTCAACAGAATGGTTGAAGACGGTGTTGCAGGCGTAGATTTCTACGTAGCCAATACTGACTTACAGGTTATCAGAACATCAAAGGTTGAGAACAAGATCCTTCTCGGCGTCAATACCACTCACGGCTTAGGCTGCGGCGGTAATCCGGAAATCGGCAAGCAGGCCTGTCTGGAAGCTGAACGGGAATTAAGAGAAGCAGTCAAGGAAGCTGACATGGTTTTCGTTACTGCAGGCATGGGCGGCGGTACCGGTACCGGTGCAGCTCCGATCATTGCCAGATATGCCCAGGAAGCTGGTGCGCTGACGATCGGCGTCGTTACAAAGCCATTCCCATTCGAAGGCAGAAGAAGAATGATGCAGGCTCTCGACGGACTGGATGAATTACGCAAGCATGTTGACTCAATTATCATTATTCCTAACAGCAAGGTTGAAAAGATCCTGGGCGACATTCCATTTAAGGATTCATTCAAGGAAGCTGACAATATCCTGCGTCAGGCTGTCCAGACTATCACTGATCTGGTAAGCTTCCAGGCAATCATCAACCTCGACTTCAACGATATCAAGGCTGTCATGAGCAATCAGGGCGATGCCTTAATCGGTATCGGTATGGATGACGGTCCAAACAGAGCTGTCGAAGCAGCAACCAAGGCTGTCAATTCACCATTGCTGGAAGCCGACATTGCCGGAGCCAGAAATGCCATCATCAATATTACCGGCGGTAATGATCTTACCATCAATGATGCCAACGCTGCAGTTGACTACATCCGTTCAGCTGCCGGTGGTGACATTGACTGCATCTTCGGTGTGGCATTCAATGAGAACCTCAACAGTACCATCATTGTTACGGTAATTGCGACGGGATTCGAGAATGTTGACCGGGAAGAACCGCTGAAGGTAAACAAGCAGGACGAAGTTGTAAACGATACGGCAAAGGAGGACAGCTTCACAGAAGTAAGCCTTCCTTCCTTCGATACACCTTCATTCTTCAAGGATCGCTAGAAAATAACCCGTCAGGGTTATTTTTTACAAAGGCAGGCAAACATGCAGAAATATAAGAAAGACGGAAACATCTCATATGCATTGGGAACGGAACTGACACTGGAACTGCTGCAGATGCATCCTGAGGATGTTGTCAGCGTATATATTCATTCCCGCCAGAATGATAATGAAATATGTCAGAAAATAGTGTCACTGTGCAGAGAAAACAGAATTGAAGTCATTTACAGTGACAAGGCCTTCAACATTGTCAATGCCAAGGAAAACTGCTACATCATGGGTGTTTTCCGCAAATTCCACAATGGCATTGACTTTAACAGAAACCATGTTGTCCTGGTGAATCCGGGAAACATGGGAAATCTGGGGACAATAATCAGGACCTGCGTAGGCTTCGGTATTGACGATGTGGCGATCATTTCCCCGGCCGTGGATATTTATGACCCCAAGGCCGTAAGAGCCTCCATGAGGGCTTTCTTCAGGGTCAGATTCAGTTATTTCAGCTCTTTTGAGGAATATCTGGAAAAAGCGGGGAAAAGAGAGGTCTTCTGCTTCATGCTGGATGGAAAAACCAATCTGCAGGATGTCAGAAAACCTGAGGGACGGTACTCGCTGGTATTCGGCAACGAGGCGACAGGATTACCTGCCCGGTTCCACAACTACGGTGAGTCAGTGTTCATTGAACAGCTCAATACGGTTGATTCGCTGAACCTGGATAATGCCGTCAGCATTGCGGTATACCATTTTGTCAATCTTAAGTGATGCAGGATCATGCAAGTATAGGAGATAGAAATGACAATAAAGAAGCTGTGGGCTGCAATAAGCTCAATAATAGTCATAGGAGCATTCCTGGTAGGCTACTTCATCGGCAAGATCAATCCTCCTGCTGAACCGGTCGTTGATCCGGATCCGGTAGTGGAGGTAACGGTCAGGGAAGATGGAGTCTATGACAGCAAGGAGGAGGTTGCCCTTTATCTGGTGACCTACCATAAGCTGCCATCCAACTATGTTACCAAATATGAAGCCCGCAAGGCCGGCTGGGAGGGCGGTTCGGTTGAACCTTATTTCCCGGGCTGCTGCATAGGAGGCGACAGTTTCGGTAACCGTGAGGGACTGTTGCCAAGCAAAAAGGGGCGAACGTATCGAGAATGTGACATCAACACGCTGGGAAAGAAATCCCGCGGGGATGAAAGGATCATTTATTCCAACGATGGTCTGATATACTATACGGACGATCACTATGAATCGTTTGTACTGCTGTATGGGGAGGAATGAAAATGAATATTGTCATACTGGACGGATCGGTAATGACTTCCAGAGAGAAAGCTTACAGGCATATTGGCAGGGAACTGCGTTTCCCGGAGTATTTCGGCAAAAATCTGGATGCCACTCATGATCTGTTAACAGACATGTATGTTAATGAAGATACAATCATCATTCTGATGAATGCCCGGAAGATGAAAAAGAGTCTGGGGGAATATGGCGATAAGCTGATTGATGTATTCGCTGCCTCCAGTGAGGAAAAAGGATTCATTTTCATTGTAAAAGAGTAGGAATCAGAGCCAAAACTGTCAAAAGAGTATCAGGGAAACCTGATGCTTTTTATTTCCCTGACAGGAGGATTCTATGAAAATAATCAGAAAGACCGCCCTGATTACGCTGTGCATACTGCTTGGCATAGCCGGTAATGCAGGGGTGACAAAGGCCCGGAATACACAGGGTAACTATCTTACCGTGACTGTTGAAGTTGACGGGTTTGGAGAAATGCCGCAGAACGCCAGTTTT
>CAMOMM010000166.1 GCA_946619805.1 uncultured Bacillota bacterium
AAGTATTTTATCAACGATTTCCTGAATGGTCATATATCATTCTCCTTCTATATAATCATTCTAGATTAATCCTCACCTCTCTGTGAACGAAAAAACTATTCTCTTTTTTCAATTATCTCATGGCATTATATACGAAAAAGAGGCCTTTTGACCTCTGATTTTCCATGGTGGAGAATATGACACTCGAACCACCCTGATTCCGAAACATTTACACAGGAATTATGTCATACAGATCATTTTGACCATTCAGATAAGCCTGGTAACCGCTTAAGAAAGGATATCCGCCATGTATTCCTCTGATATAATTCATGTAAACATAGGAAGAGGCATTTTCACCATATTCCTTCCGGTTTACGATGATATAACCTCGACACCAGTCTGCTTTTCTCGGCAGGGAATGCTCGAATATGCAAAACGGTGACATACCTCTGGTGCTTTCCACAGAAGGATATTTTATAAATGAATCTGCGTATTCAACTTTATCACCTTTTCCATAGATGATGCGGCTTTGGTAACCTTCTATGCTTGTTTTAGCCAAATTTGCGTTATAAAACATAATCATTGCATCACTGGTGATGTGCTCAGGCATTTCCTTCCAGTCAATATAAAACAGAAAATAGACGTTTTTCATTTCTGCTCTGGTTGGGTTAACCGTAATAATATATTTTGTGCAGGTCCCCTTTTGATCATCCATCTGCATTGAGATATCTTTCTTAACTTCAACAGGTATCCCTAACTGATTTATGATCTCCGGATCCAGAATCTCTGTTAATTCCTCAGGAAGTCCCTTTCCAATCAATTGCTGCTGAGGCTGATTCAGCTGATACGGCTTCCAGTCCATCTTATACTGCGAGAACAGAAGCCTGGTTACTGTCAGAGAAATGGCCAATAATGTACCAAGCACAATGCATATCCACTTGTTATCGTATTTCGGCTGTTCCATGACTACATTGAAACAACTGTCGGAAATACTTTGCACAATGCTTTTGACACTTATGATCAGATATATGGCCAACCCTATCATGACCAGCAGAAGTATTCCGGAAGCATTCATCACGGCCAGCAGGATCAAAACACCATACCAGAGTGCGGCGTAGAAGAATATCCTTGACTCTTCCAGTCCGGACTGTTTTCTCAGGTCATTGAATCCCTTCCCCAAAAAGAATATCATCATTACTTCAAAGACTGCAGCCACCAGAGCAAATGCCAGCATTTTCTCCATTATTTCCTCTCTATATATCGTATTGGCTATCAAAGCATTGATTAAGAAATACACAAGTTCAATGCAGCTGATCAGCCAGGCATCGGAAAACCACTTTCCGGAATGACGCAGCGGTCTCAATGCCAGTACCATGCACAGCCATCCTGCTACAGCTTCAATATAACTTAACGGTCCGATGTTAATGTTTATCATGATCATGAACAGACCAGCAATCAGATAATTCATGTAGTGCTCATACGGATTGGCATCAGGAATACTTTCATAGGAAAGAGAATGAAGCTCATTTTCAATCAATCTGTCAAACTGTTCATCCATGCTTATTTCCCAACCTTTCTCTGATACTGTTCCTGATTCGGTACAGACTGCTTTCCACCGCTTTCTTACTCATCCCCATTTCCGCAGATATCATTTCCACTGATAACTGATAATAGTATTTCTTATAGAAAAGCTGCTGTTCCTTTTTGCTCATGCCATTAACAATCGCCAGTATGTCATCTACCCTTCCTTTCCGGTTTTCATCAGGCTGGCTGCCGTAAGACATGCTGTCATCATATTCAACGGTTTTCTCCTTCTTCCTGAGCTTGTCTACCGCTATGTTATGCGCAATTACCGTTATCCAGGAATTGAAGGAACCTCGTGATTCATCAAAAGAAGAAATGCTGTTCCACACCTTCAGCATTGTATCGTTAACTGCTTCTTCAACGTCCTCTTCGTTCTTGAGTATAGGTCGGACAACATAACCGATCAAAGGACGGCACTGAATCATCATTTCTTCCAGTGCCTTTTCATCTCTGCTGATTACCCTGCTGATCAGATTCTTCTCCATAACCAGTCCTCTTCACTATATTATACGGAAACAGCATGATAAAACACTCATGATTATTGAATAATCCATCCGTTTATAGTATAACAGGCCTTTTTGGAAGCTGGAACAAGCAAAAAGTCCCCTGAAGCCACGAAAAAACTGCATCTAAGCAGTTTATTCGTTTCATGGTGGAGAATATGGGACTCGAACCCATGACCTCACCCCTGTGAAGAGCACGCTCTCCCGACTGAGCTAATTCTCCATATGCAGGCAGTTTTCACTGCCTTTTTATCTGTAATGGTGGAAGATGCGGGATTTGAACCCGTGACCCCCTGATTGCGAACCAGATGCTCTACCAGCTGAGCTAATCCCCCATTACATTAATTACATGCCTATCTCATTATTGAAACTGACAAGATTGACAGTTTTTACGCCTTCAATGTTCTGTAAAGAAGTCATTAAGGCATCAGTGTTTTTGCTGTATTCGATCTCATAAGTCAGTTCGCAGACATTGAGATTGTTTACTGACTTGCTCTTGAGTTGTTTTCTGGTAACAGTCTTAAGCGCTTCAGTTACCGCAGCCTCTGCCTGAGCGGAATACTGAACAACCAGCAGATACTGTGATTTGGCCTTGGATCCTATCATGTAGGACACATAATATACTACACCCAGAAGCAGGGTTGCGACAATACCGGTCACATATAATCCGGCACCAGACATGATACCGGCGGTAATGGCCCAGAACATGAATGAAGTATCCAGAGGTTCCTTGACTGCCGTTCTGAAACGGACAATGCTGAGGGCACCGACCATACCTAAGGACAGCGACAGAATGGAGTTGATGGTTCTGATGATCATGGCTACTACCATTGCCAGTAACATGATGGTAAGCGGCATGTTCTTATTATAAACGATGCCGGAGAAAGTCTTGCGGTAAACAAAGACGATGAACAGCGACATCACAAAAGCTACCAGCAGAGATGTCACGATCATCGGTATGGTTACCGGACCGGCAAACTGATTCAGGATGAATTCCTTAATAATATCGATCATATTCAAGCCTCCTTGATACTGCGGCAGACAGCGAACTTGCTGACAGCCTGTCTTAACTTAGGTACGGAATTGAGAATGGAAAGGATATGCTGCGGGATGAATTCATTGCATTTGACCTCCAGCACACATACCCCATCAGGATACATGGCAAAGGTATTCATGTTTTCATTGAACAGATCCATGTCGTTTCTTCCGCTTCGAAGATCTTCGTCAAATGTGATTCTTACTTCACTTACCGGATAAGTGAAGGCGGTACGGCGGTAATCAACTATAATGGCCGGTGAAAGGTTTCGGCTGACAGCTTCCCGCAGGAATTTGTTGAGAAACCGGTTGGCACTGTGAATGCGCAGATACTGCTTGTTGATAATCGCCTGGGCAACCTGCTGTGAAAGCTTGCAGGATTCCTTATAGGTCATGTTTTCGTCCTTGTGCTTGCATTCCAGAGAAATGAAGGAAGGATCATTGTTATACATTCTGATGCGGTATTTGCGGCGGAACTCTTCTCCGTTTACCTTTTCCCGGTAAGCTGATGAATAGGAATCATCAAAGTACAGGGAGCGGATGTCATAGGAATACTCCT
>CAMOMM010000167.1 GCA_946619805.1 uncultured Bacillota bacterium
ATTTCCAGCAGCTGTGCCTGAATGGTAACGTCAAGAGCTGTAGTCGGCTCATCGCAGATCAGAATGTCCGGGTTAGCCGCTAAGGCAATAGCGATAACTATTCTCTGTCTCATACCGCCGGATAATTCAAACGGATACTGATTGTATCTGATGGTAGGTTCAGGAATGCCTACCTCTTCCAGTAATTTAAGAGCCTTGGCCTTGGCAGTTTTCTGAGTCACTCTGTAGACCAGGTTATGTGCCTGCTCCTTGAAATAGTCGATCAGGGTGACCATCTTGTCTTCAGCATTGAACGGCTTTTCCGTCTCATAGTCCTTTATCATATTCTGAATCAGGACTGAGATGTTATCCAGACCCAGCTGTTCGTCAAAGTAAACAGGTTCAACGACTTTCCATTCAGGAGTCTTGCCTCTGGATGTCAGTGATTCGTATTTGGCCTTCTGCTTTTCATATCTTTTGGTTTCGGCAGCATTATGTCTGATGCCGTCAAAATACTTGTCAACCATCTTCCTGATGCTTGAGTGGAAGGTATATTCAGTGGCATCCTTTACCACTTCCAGATTGTCGATGGCACCGGTTACGGCATCACCTAGTTTCTTGGCTAATGCCCTGGCTTCCTTTTCCTCCAGCTTCCCTGATTCAAAGTAAGCCTTTGCTTCCTTTAATGCGGCAATGTTGGCCTGTTTCTTTTCCAGAGCACTGCGATGTGAATATTCCAGAGCCTTGGCACCGTCCCGGATAAAGCCGTTCAGGAAATCATTGTCAGCGTATTCTCTGGTCATTCTGTTGAGTTCTTTCAGATCCATTGTGTCAACATTGGCATCCGGATTCTTCATCATGTAATAGCCCAGTGTGAAGAAGTTAGGTTTTTCCAGGGCAATGGCATCAGCGAGAATTGCGGACAGTTCTCTCAGATGATCCATGGTTCCTTCAGCCATTTCGTTATGATTGATTCCATTGATATCGTTATTGAGCTTTTCCTTGAGAGAACGGATCTGTTCGCCATCAGCTACAACACGCGGATGAAGGGTCTTGTCGATTCTCTTGGAAAAGTCTCTCAGGCTCTTTTTAGCGTCCACCTTCTGCTTTTTATCAACCAGGAAAATGAAGTCATCAACGTCTACTTTCAGTTCCTGTGCTTCATTGTAGACCGCGTTAAAGGCCCCTTCCAGCTTGGTGGAGTTGATCACGAACTGATTGAAGACCGTGCAGTCTTCCTTGTTGTGAGCGATGGCTGAAGCATCGCCGTTGGCTACTTCATCCATGTTCTTGTTTAACAGCTGTAATTTTGAATTGAAGAGATTTCTGGCCTTGCGGCGGCTGGCCCTGTTCTTTAACAGCATGGCTTCCGTCAGCTGCTTGCCGATCCTCATGATCGGATTCAGTGATGACATTGGGTCCTGGAAGATCATGGCGATCTGGTCACCGCGGATCTTATGGAAGTCATCTTCCGAGATCTGTACCAGGTCCTGACCGTCATAAATGATCTCACCGGATTCAACGAAACCGTTACCGGCCAGTATGCCCATGATGGTACGGTTGGTAACAGACTTGCCTGAGCCGGATTCACCGACTATGGCCAGAGTCTCACCTTTATATAAATCGAATGATATGTTTCTTACTGCCTGCAGAATGCCTCCCTGAGTACGGAAGGAAATTTTCAGGTTTCTTACTTCAAGTTTCTTTTCCATGATCAGTCCTCCGTTCCTCTTAATGATGGGTTAAAGGCATCACGCAGACCGTTGCCGAAGAGGTTGAAACTGATTTCCAGCAGTGCAATGAACAGAGCCGGGAACAGCATGATATGCGGATATGCCGTCATGATCGACTGACCGTTGGCCAGCATTGATCCGACTGAAGACATTACCGGTGAGTCAAGGTTTATGATACCCAGATAGGTTAATGAGGTTTCTTCAAATATGACACCAGGAATAACCAGTACGGAACCGGTTATGATGGTTCCCAGAGAGTTCGGGAAGATGTGCTTGAACATGATGCTCCAGTCATTGGCGCCTAATGTTCTGGCTGCCAGGACGTATTCCTGGTTCTTGAATCTGTAGAACTGCATTCTGACACGCGATGCCATGCCTATCCATCCGGTCAGGATGAACGCATAGATCAGAGCCGGGATCGTACCGACCTTGCCGGAAAGATGCAGGTTGAACAGAACGGTAACGACCATAAACGGAATACCTGAAAGTATATCGGAGATACGTTCCATGATCATGTCAACTGCCCCGCCATAATAACCTTCGATGGCACCGTAGACGGCACCGATGCTGAGGTTGACCACGCTGACCAGAATGGCCAGTATGAAGGAGAAACGGGCACCGGAAGCCAGACGGGAGAAAATGTCATAGCCGTGAGTATCCGTACCGAACAGGAATGAAGGTTCAAATCCATAGCGGTACTGGAAGAACTTGAAGGCATTGACTCTTACCACATAGTTATAGCCGGTCTCAGCGGTTCCGGTTCTCTGAGCGTAACGGTAGGCATTGACCTTGTCTCCCTTATTATAAGGGTCGGAATCAAGCCTCATTCTGGAAGTATAGCCATCCTCGCCTTCCTGTAAGTAGGAAGCGATGAAGTTGCCCTTACTGTCAAAAACAGGATTGCCCTTCTGGTCACACTGGAACCAGACATTCTTGTCACCGCCGATGATATCGACTTTGGTTCTCGGCAGAATTACCTGCATGTTGTTTTCATCCTGCCATTTCTGCAGTTCGCGGTACTGCAGATCGGTCATGGTCACATCAAAGGCATTCAGGCTGCCATAGCTGTCGACTCTCAGCTTGTAGAAAGTCTGCTTGCCTCTGAAGACATCGTCCTGGGTGTATTTTTCAATAACGTCTACTATGACATTGTTGCCGGTTTCGATCTGCTGTCCCAGCAGACGGTAATATCTGTTTTCGGATACGGAAAGCACCTGGGTGCCATCCCATATTCCCGTTCCTTCCAGACCCTTTATTTTCGGCAGAAGATACTGATAGCGCATGATGGTGTTATCAGTGGCGTAAGCAGCCTTATAGCTGGCATTGCAGCAGTACGGTCCGATAATGGAATAGAGAACCAGGATCAGGATAACACAGGCTGCCACAACGGATGACTTGTTCTTCTTGAAACGGTTCCAGGCATCACCGAAATAGCCGACAGCCTTTGTGTCGAATTTCTGGTCGTGTCTGTCAGTACGGTTGGCAAGTCTGAACTTCTCAGCAGGAATGTTCTGATAATCTTTCTCGTTCATATTACTTAGCCCCCATTCTGATACGTGGATCTATGATACTGTAGGAAATATCAATGACGATACCGGCTGCCAGTCCGATCAGTGTATAGAAAGATGACAGCAGCATGAAGAAGTTATAGTCAGGCGGTGAAGCCTGGATGGAACTGACGTACAGCTTGCCGACGCCCGGTATTGAGAACATCTGCTCAATGATCAGTGATCCTGACATGATGGAGATGAATTCACCTAAGATCATCGGGAAAATAGGAACCATGGCATTTCTCATGGCATGTCTGATGGTTGCCTGAGCCTTGGTCAGACCTTTGGTTCTGGCCAGCAGCATGAATTCGCTGGTCAGTACTTCAATCAGTTCAGCTCTGGTATATCTGGCGAAGCCGGCGATCGTACCGAAGGACATG
>CAMOMM010000168.1 GCA_946619805.1 uncultured Bacillota bacterium
GGCAAGACCTCAACTGTGGAAATGATTCGAAAGGTGCTGCTGGGTGGGGGCCTGACGGTTGCCTGCAACTCCGAAGGGTCAAACCAGACGGAAGGTGTGGCAACCTGCATCCTGGCCAACTGCAGCTTATCCGGTAAGGTAAAGACCGATGTACTGTTACTGGAATCCGATGAACAGTATGCCCAGCATACTTTCAGGTATTTCCAGCCTGACTACTTCTTCATTACCAATCTCTACCGTGACCAGCTGACCCGCAATGGCCATCCGGAATGGATCGCCAATGTCATTTCCCGCAGCTTCTCAGATAAGATGACTCTGGTCCTCAACCGGGATGATCCATTAGTTTCCTCATTGGGCGAAGGCAGAAAGAATGTCATCTACTTCGGGGCAGACCGCTTAAAGGGTGATAAGACAGTCAACACCAGCATCTACAATGACGGCAGTTACTGTCCTGTATGCAAGCATCCTTTGAAATACGATTACTATCATTACAATCACATCGGCAGCTATCATTGTGACAACTGCGGATTCAAGAGAAATAAGACTGATTATACACTTACCGCCGCTGACTTTGATGAAGGATATATCGTCATCAACGGACAGTACCGTATCAAACTGGCATTTAAGGGAATATACCATTGTTACAATACGCTGGCAGCCTTTACTGCCGGAGCCATTGCCGGGGTTTCACCGGAAAGTGCCGTAAAGACGCTGAATAACTACAACATGACTTCAGGACGTGTTCAGAAGATCGTCTTTGGGGGCAGGGAAGGAACTCTTCTCGCCAGCAAGCATGAGAATTCCATTTCCTATGACCGCTCCATTGATGTGGCCACTTCCGATAAGAACAGACCTGATGTCATGATCATCGTTGATGCCATTTCCCGCAAGTACTTCACATCGGAGACCAGCTGGCTGTGGGACATCGACTTTGAAAACCTCAATAACGAAAACATCGGAAACATCGTACTGGCCGGCCGTTACTGTTACGATCTGGCGGTCAGATTTGAATATACCGGCATACCGAAGGATAAGATCCAGGTATTTGAATCAATACCGGATGGGGCCGACCGGCTGGAAGAGGAAAAGGATCATCCATTCTATGTCATTACCTGCTTTGCCGATTCCGGCAAGGTACTGGCCTTAAGTGAGATCAAGGGGGTGAGATTATGATCAGAATACTGTATCTATATCATGATCTGATGAACCTCTATGGTGATAACGGCAACATCCGCGTACTGGAAAGATATCTGAAGGACCAGGGTGAACAGGTTACAGTTGACCGTAAAAGTCTGCAGGATGAATTTGACATAAGTCAGTATGATTTCATCTACTGCGGCCGGGGTACGGAGAAAAACCGCAATGCCGCTTTAGCTGACTTAAGGAAGCATGAAAACGAACTGAAAAAAGCCTTTGAAGCAGACAGGGTGATCCTGTTTACCGGGATCAGCTGGCAGATGCTTGGAAAGGCCATTGTAACGGGTGATAATGTGACACTTGAGGGATTAGGCCTGTTTGATTTTACCGTCACAGAAGGCTTTAAAAAGCGTTACACGGGGGATGTACTGGCCAGAAGTGAGATGTTTGATGAGATCTTTGTCGGTTTCATCAACCGTGCCAGCCAGGTAAAAAACCTCAATGAGCCTTTCATGACAATTGAAAAGGTCATCGGCAATATTCCTGACAAATACGATGGTATCCATCAGAGAAATCTGTTTGGCATATCTCTTAACGGACCAGTGCTGGTAAAGAATCCTCACTTTGCCCGATACATCGTGAAGCTGCTGGTAAAGGATTATCACGAAATCGACTATGTAAACGAAAGAAAAAGCTACGAAACAACAATACACGAACTTACTGAAGACCGGGAGAAACATAAATGAAGAAATGGTATCAGGAACGCTACTTTTCCCGCCGCGACTGGCTGCTGGAAAATATGAACAGACTCGAGATCAGCCCCACCCAGGGACTGATCCTTCTGCTTATTGACTATTATCAGGAAGGCCGTCAGGTCGTCACCATGGAGAATCTGGCCATGCAGTGTCATCTGGATCTGGAAGAGATCGATGCCGCCATTGATGATCTGGTCAAGATGGACTACCTGGTGATCTCTACCAAAAACCGCAAGGTCTACTTTGACATTTCAGGTGTCTTTGAAGACAGACCGAAGCTGGAAGTATCACGTGATTTATTTGAGGTCTTTGAAGAAGAGTTCGGACGTCCGCTTTCCCAGAAGGAAATGATCGCCATTTCCCAATGGCAGCAGGGCTATGATTCCAAGACCATCATCAAGGCCTTAAGAGAAGCGGTCATTCAGGAAAAGCTGAGCACCAGCTATATTGACCGCATCCTGGAGAACTGGAGCAGAAATGGCAAGGTATAAGCCTGATTGCGGATACATCTATGATCAGCTGGACAGACTGTTTCCCCAAGCTCATTGCGAGCTGGATTACGGCAGCATCTTTCAATTGGCAGTAGCGGTGATGTTATCGGCCCAGACCACCGATGTCTCGGTCAATAAGGTCACTCCGGCCTTATTTGAAGCGTATCCGGATGCTTTCAGGATGTCTCAGGCTGATCAGAAGAATGTGGAAAAACTGATACATTCCATCGGGCTGTACCGCAACAAGGCTGCTAATGTCATTGCGATGAGCAGACAGCTGGTGGAGGAATATGACGGTATTGTGCCAAGTACAATGGAGCAGTTAACCAGGTTACGAGGGATCGGCCGCAAAAGCGCCAACGTCATTCTTTCGGAAGGCTATAAGATCCCGGCCATCGCCGTTGATACCCATGTTCACCGTGTTTCAATCAGACTTTATCTGGCCGGTGAAAACGATGATGTTGACCGGGTGGAAAAAAAGCTGATGAAGCAGTTTCCGAGGGAAACCTGGAGCAAGCTGCATCATCTGCTGATATTCTTTGGAAGATACATGTGTGCGGCCAGAAACCCGCAGTGTGATAATTGCCCGTTTAGTGAGCACTGCCGTTATCTGAAACGGAAAGGATAGTTTATGAAGTATTACTGTTTGGGAATAAAGGGAACCGGAATGAGCACTTTGGCGCAGATCCTGCATGATCTGGGCAATGAAGTCTGCGGCTATGATGATGTAAAGGACTACAAGTTTACCCAGAAGGGACTGGACGCGCGTGGCATTGAGGTTTTCTGTGACAATGAACATCCGCTGGATCCTGATATGACTGTTACCTATTCCGTGGCTTTGCCTTTGGATCATAAGGAACTGGTCAGATGCCGTAAAAACGGTCTGACCATCAGGAAATACAATGAAATAGTAGGGGAAGTAACCTCGCTGTTTAAGACGATATCGGTAAGCGGTACTCATGGCAAGACCACCACCAGTTCGCTTATCAGACACATTCTGCAGCATACCGTCGGCACCAATTACTTCATCGGGGCCGGAGACGGTCATGTGGATAAGGAACATGATTTCTTCGTGATAGAGTCCGATGAATTCAACAAGCATTTCGTGACCTATCATCCTTGTTATACCGTAATAACCAACATTGAAGAGGAACACATGGAATGCTACCGTGATCTGCAGGATATCATTGATACCTTCGGCATACTGGCAGCCAATACCAGGGAATTCATCATTGCCTGCGGGGATAACCCCAATGTC